>JAENXO010000025.1 GCA_016649455.1 Gemmatimonadota bacterium
CAGATTCTCGACGAGATCTTCGGGCTGGGCCCGATCGAGCCGCTGCTCCAGGATCCGACGATTTCAGACATCCTGGTGAACACCTCGCAGCAGGTATACATCGAAAAGCAGGGCCGACTCGAGAAGTCGGACGTTCGATTCAAGGACGACCGTCACCTCCTGCAGATCATCGACAGGATTGTCTCCGCGGTAGGGCGACGGATCGATGACTCGTCTCCCATGGTTGACGCCCGGCTTCCGGACGGATCCCGTGTCAACGCGATCATTCCGCCGCTGGCGATCGACGGGCCGCACATGTCGATCCGTAAATTCAAGCGGGATGTGCTTTCCGCGCCGGACCTGCTCCGGACGGAGACCATGACTCCCGCTATGCTCGAGCTGATGCAGGGGATCGTCAAGGCACGGCTCAACGTGCTCATCTCGGGCGGAACCGGTGCCGGTAAGACGACGTTGCTGAACGTCCTGTCGGAATCGATCCCGACAACCGAGCGGATCGTGACGATCGAGGACTCGGCGGAACTTCAGCTGCGCCAGCCTCACTGCGTACGCCTCGAGACCCGCACTGCCAACGTCGAGGGCGCGGGGGCCGTGCCGCAGCGTATGCTGCTGATCAACGCGCTCCGGATGCGTCCGGACCGGATCATCATGGGTGAGGTCCGGGGATCGGAAGCCATCGATATGCTCCAGGCGATGAACACCGGTCATGACGGCTCGCTGACCACGCTTCACGCGAATACTCCGCGTGACGCGCTGGCCCGTCTGGAGACGATGATCTCGATGGCTGGCCTCAACCTGCCGGAAAAGGGCATGCGCCAGCAGATCGCGAGCGCGATCAATGTCGTTGTCCAGGTGGGAAGACTTACAGATGGAACTCGGAAGATCGTCTCAATATCCGAGATCAGTGGAATGGAGGGCGACGTCATCACGATGCAGGAGATCTTCGTGTTCGAACGTGAAGGCATCGGCAGCCAGGGGCAGGTTATCGGGCAGTTTCGCGCCACTGGCATACGACCGCGATTCACCGAGCGCCTCAAGGCGTACGGAATCGAGCTCCCGATGTCGCTGTTCACGAACTTCGAGGCCTGAGGCCGGGAGGCAGAGAAAATGTTTGATATCCTACCTCCGAACTGGCTCCCTGCTCTGCTGGTCTTCCTGACCGCCGGGCTCGGTGTGATCTCGATCGCGTTCATGATCGAGTCCGGGCGTGAAGTGAAACGAAGGCGAGACTTCCGACGGCAGTTGGAGGGCGTCACGAAGGGTCCGACCGTGTCGGGCAGTGGCCCCGCGAGCATCCTGCGCGACGACGCCGGGCGCGAATTCACGTGGCTCGAGCCGATTCTCCGCTTCGTCCCGCAGACCAGCGATCTTCGGCTTCTGCTCGAACAGGCCGACGTCAACTGGAGTGTCGGCTCGTTCCTGATAATCTGCATCGGGCTCGGCTTTGCCATGGGATCGGCCGCGTGGATTCTGGGGGGCAGCCCGATCTACTTCCTGATCTTCGGCGGCCTCGGGTCGGTGCTCCCGCTGACCCAGTTGCGCCGACTCCGGACGAAGCGGCTTCGGGCGTTCGAAGAGGCGTTTCCCGAGGCTATCGATCTCCTCGGGCGGTCCATTCGGGCAGGACACGCATTTGCGACCGGAATGAAGGTCGTTGCCGAGGAAGGACAAGAACCCGTGGCCGGCGAATTCAGACAGGTATTCGAGGAACAGAAATTCGGACTTCCGTTGGACGAGTCGTTGCTGGGCCTTGCCGATCGGATCGAACTCGTCGATGTCCGGATTTTTGTCACGGCGATTCTCGTGCAACGGGACGTGGGCGGAAATCTGGCTGAGATTCTCGACAAGATCTCCTACACGATTCGCGAGCGATTCATGATCCAGCGTCAAATCCGGGTCTATTCAGCCCAGGGACGATTGACCGGTTATCTGCTTGCGGCGCTTCCGATCCTCGTCGGAGTCCTCATCTATACGCTCAATTCGGAATATATGAGCATTCTGTTCGAAGAGCCGATCGGACGGGCCATGATCGCAATGGCGATCTTGCTTCAGCTCGTCGGATTCTTCTTCATCCGAAGAATCGTAGATATTGAGATCTGAGGCATGATGATGATCTTCGTAGCCGTTCTCGCAGCGCTCGCAGTGACCCTCACGGTCGTTGCAGTCTCCGAATTCGTGCCAGCCCGGGATCGGAACATCTCCCGTAAGCTGTCCGAACTCGAGGACATCGCATCGCACCGGACGCTCGCCCAGAAACGTCGCAGACAGACCAAGCGAGAGCAGCTCGAGGTATGGCTCGAGACGCTGGGCGAGAAGGTCGCCGAAGGTCAGGAGGACATCGGGCCGATCCGCTTGAAGTTACTTCAGGCGGGATACCGCAGCCCGCGTGCGGTTCCATTATACTTTTCCCTGCGCATCATGTCTCTGGTCGCGGGTGCCGTGTTGATCGCGATCTTCGCCCCGGCGCTCAGTCTGTCCGGTACCCGCCTGCTGATCTGGGTCGGAGCGGCTGCGGCACTCGGTTGGATCCTCCCTGCCGGCATGTTGTCCCGGAAGGTCCGGAAGCGACAGAGCGATCTGCAGAAGGCGCTGCCGGACACGCTGGATATGCTTGTGGTATGCGTCGAAGCCGGTCTCGGGTTGAATCAGGCCATTGTCCGGGTGTCGGACGAGGTTGAGCACATATCAGGCGCGATGTCGGAGGAGCTGCAGATCGTAAACCTGGAGATCCGAGCCGGTACGCCGCGAGACGAAGCACTGCGTCACTTGGGCGATCGGACCGGCCTCAAGGATATCCAGGGCCTGGTGGCCATGCTTATCCAGACGGACCGGTTCGGAACCTCGATCGCTCAGGCGCTCCGGGTTCACTCGGACGATCTCAGATTGAAGCGCCGGCAACGGGCCGAGGAGGCAGCGGCGAAGACTACGATCAAGCTCGTCATTCCGCTCGCGATCTTCGTATTCCCTGCGATGTTCGTCGTGATTCTCGGGCCCGCCGTGATCAGCATTATGGATACGTTCTCAACGCTATGAGAATTGTCCGGGCGTGGAACGTCTCCCGGGATTCGCTGCTGGGTGACCGGATCCGCGTCGCGAACACGCACTGGACGCGACTTCGCGGAATGCTGGGACGACCGAACCTTGATCCGGGTGAGGGTCTGCTGCTCGATCCCTGCCAGTCCGTTCACATGTACTGGATGCGCTACGCCCTGGATGTAGCATTCCTGGCGGAAGATGGAGCGGTGGTGGCCGTGTACAATGAGTTGCAGCCGTCGCGGCTGTCGGGCCGACACAATGACGCTGTTCGGGCACTCGAGTTGCGAGCCGGCACGCTGGAACAGAGCGGCACGCAGGTCGGTGACCGGATCGAACTGAAGCCAGTAGACATCTGATTCGTCCGGGCTCCCGGTGTGCGAGGGTCCGAGCCGGAAACGACAGGAGGAGATGGTACGATGGATCATGACGTGACCTTCGACGACTCGGATGCCGGCCTGAACACCGCCGTCGCAGCGAGCATTCACGAGGATTCCGACGATCTCTTCGAGCAGGCTGCGCCTCCAGTTCCCATCACCCTCGCTGACACCGGGCTCTCGTCGAGCCTGGTCGAAGACCTGGTTCTGAAAATGATGTATGACCGGGGTGCGATGTCCGGTCAGCTATTGCGAGACAGACTCAGGCTTCCGTTCGCCATCATCGACGAGCAGCTCGTGGACCTTCAGCAGCGGAGGTTCGTCGAAGTGCGTGGCACGACAGGACAGAGCCGGGGCACTTACATTTTCGATCTCACTTCGGCGGGACGTGAGCGCGCCCGTGAGCTGTTTGCAACGAACGGTTACGTGGGTCCCGCACCGGTACCCCTCGACAGCTATGCGACCTGGGTCGAGTCGCAGACAATCCAGGGGATTCACGTCACGGCGGGCGGGATCCGGGATGGGTTTTCGCACCTCGTGTATCCAGAGCATTTCCTGGATCAGCTCGGCCCGGCGATCAACTCCGGCCTATCGCTGTTTTTGTACGGTCACTCGGGCAATGGTAAGACGACGATCGCCGAGGCGATTGCCGGCATGCTGGGCGGAGCCGTCTATCTGCCGTACGCGCTCGAAGTGAGCGGCCAGATCGTCGTGCTGTTTGATCCGGTCTATCACCATCATGTGGATGAAGGCGAGGACGGCGCTGACGACGATCCCTTCGGCGACCACCCCCTGTTTCATGATGCCCAGCCGCACGACGCGCGTTACGCACGGATCAAGCGGCCGGTCGTGTTCGTGGGCGGCGAGCTTCAACTCGAGCAGTTGGATCTCCAGTACGATCCCGACTCGAGAATCTACCAGGCACCATCACACGTCAAGGCTAACGGCGGCGTATTCATCATCGATGACTTCGGTCGCCAGCACGTCCGGCCTCGCGACCTGCTGAATCGCTGGATGGTACCGCTCGAGAAGCGGGTCGACTTCCTGGCGTTCAAGAACGGGTACAAATTTCCGATCCCGTTCGACTGTATGCTGATCTTCGCCACGAACCTGAATCCGCTCGAGCTGGTAGACGAGGCGTTCCTGCGACGGATTCGCTACAAGATCCTCGTCGAAAGCCCGAACCGGGATCAGTACGACGAGATCTTCCGCCGCTGCTGTGATTCGAATGACATCGTGTTCGATCGCTCCAAGGTGGATCTGATCTACGACGGTTTCTATCAGCGGCTTCAGATGGCTCCGCGAGGCTGTCACCCACGTGATGTCGTGGACACTGTGTGCAACGTCGCGAAGTACCTGGGCGTGGCACCTTCATTGTCCGACGAGCTGCTCACCGAGGCCTGTAGGACGTACTTCCTCGACATGCCGGGCGTGGGCTCGATCGCATCAGGCGCGGGAGCGTGGAGCGCGGACGAAGACCCCGAGAGTCCATAGACTTCGGGGATCATCCATGACCCGCCTTCTCCCCTCGCCCGGGGCGCTAGTTGCGCTTGCCGCGCTACTCACTGCACTCGGCCCGGGAGTACCCGCCATGTTCAGGGCGGATGGGGACGTCGGGCGGCATATCCGCGTCGGACGAGAGGTCATCGAGACACATCAAATCCCGCTGACCGACTCCCTCTCCCACACGAAGCCGGGCGGTGCGTGGGTTCCCAAGGAGTGGGCGTCCCAGGTTTCCATGGCAGCCGCGGACGCTTCATTCGGACTCGCCGGAGTCGCTGTGCTCGCCGCGCTCCTGTTCGCTGCCTCGGTCTGGCTGGTGTTCTCGATCGCGCTGTCCGGCAGAGCCGGAGTGGTAACTGCTCTCCTGGCCGCCGCCCTAAGCCTTTTGCTTCAGCTCGTGCATCTTCTCCCCCGTCCGCACCTGGCCACGACTGCGCTGCTGGCAGCCGTCACGCTGGTGATGGTCTGCTACAGAGAGTCCAGACACGGCGGGCTGCTGCTCGTGCTCCCGCTCCTGTTCGCGGCATGGGCGAATCTGCACGGCGGCTTTCCGATCGGCTTTGCGGTGTTGGGAGTATTTGTTGCGGACGCATGGATCGGAGTTATCAGGCGAGATACGGACATCAGGACGGCGATGCTGCTGTCAGTGGCCGCGGTGGGGAGTGCACTCGCCACGTTGCTGAACCCGGTCGGAGCCGACCTGTGGCGACACGTCACTGGGCACCTCGGAAGCCGCTTCTTCATGGACATCACTCAGGAGTTCCAGTCACCGGACTTCCACCAGGCGTACGGGCGGCTGCTTCTGATCGTCATTCTCGGCGCCGGCACCCTCGTCGGTTGGCTGCGCCCGAGTATCCGTCGCTACGAGGGTGCGTTGTTCCTGCTCGGACTCGCCGCAGCTCTCACGTCGGCGCGGCACATCACGGTGTTTGCTGTGATCTCGATTCCGTGGCTGGCCGTGTGGGTGAGCCGGACGATCGAAGATTCTGCGGCGAACGGGTCCGCTCGTGCACTTCGGCTGAGGGAGAGTGGAGAGCATATCGCTGCCAGTGCCGCGCTTGCGGGCCCCGCTCTTCCGATCATTGCCTGTCTCGTCGCGATCGCGGTGGCGCTTGGACCGTTGAAGGCGCGCGCCGCATTCGACCCGACCCAGTTCCCCGTTGCCGCGCTTGAGTCGATGCCGCCCGAGAATATGCCGCCGGAGCTGTTCAATCAGATGCGGTGGGGGGGATATATCCTGTATGAGTATCCCGACATCCGAATATTCATGGACGGCCATGCGGACTATTTTGGAGAGGCTCTGACACGTGAGTATCTCGGAATTCGGCACGTTGCTCCTGGCTGGCAGGACGGACTCGACCGCTACTCGGTAAATTGGACTCTCACTATGCCACAAGCGCCCATCAGTCAGGCGCTGGAGCAGTCGCCCGAGTGGCAACGAGTATACTCCGATAGAGTCGCGGTCGTATTCGAACGCAGGAGAAATCCGTGATTCCGCTTATAGGAATCGGCGGAGATGCTACACTCTGGGTTCGGAGCCTGCTGCGGGCTCGCCCAGGCCAGGCCTGACTTGAAGCGGTATGTCATGGCTATGATGGCGCGAATCCCGCCTCTCAGTTCTGGCAGGACTGCAGTTTCGGCCTGCGCCGTGACTATTCTGTGTTGCCTGTCCGGCGGGAGTCTTCCGGGAAATCTGTTGGAGCAGCCCGCTGACCCGAACCTCCCCACCATCGCCCGACTGCACTACGACGGCGGAGGTGACTGGTACGCGAACCCGTCGAGTCTGCCCAACCTGCTGGCCGCCGCAGCGGAGTGGACAGACGTCAGAGTCTCCACCCGACCGGCGGAAGTAACGCCTCTCGACCCGGATCTCGGCGACTATCCCTACCTGTACATGACAGGTCATGGGAACGTCCTGTTCTCGGAACCTGAGCTGGACAGACTTCATCGCTACCTGGACGGCGGCGGCTTCTTGCATATCGACGACAACTACGGCATGGATTCCTCCGCCCGAAGGGAGATATCCCGCCTGTTCCCGGACCGGGCTCTGGTGGAAGTCCCGCTCGACCACCCGATTTACAGCATCGTGTTCGAGTTCCCAGATGGATTGCCGAAAGTCCACGAACACGACGGGCTCCCTGCCCGGGGATTCGGGATATTCGTCGATGGCCGGCTCGCTCTCTTCTATTCGTTCCAGAGCGATCTCGGAGACGGGTGGGAGGACGCTTCCGTGCACGGGGATCCTGCCGAGGTGCGCGAAGCAGCCCTGCGCATGGGAGTGAATCTCTTCGTGTATGCCATCTCATCCGGCGGCCCAGGCTGACAGGACCACCAATTCAGCGCCTCGCTTCCTCCCTGACGTAGAACTGAATGTGTTCCAGCCTGGGCCCAATCACGTAGTTCTCCATCTCGTCGCTGAATGATCTGTCCTGGGAGAAATACGACAGGTAGTCAAATTGCCCGTGATTGAACGATGGATCGTTACCGATAGTGACGAGAAGCAGGTCCGGCTGCTGATGCACGAGGTCTTTGACTACCGACTCGAACAGGACTGATTCGGGTCGGTCCATGCTCTCCCGACTCGACACCGGGGTGAGACGGCCGGACTGACCGGATTGCCTGTACTCGACCTCCAGGGGCCACAGCATGGGAAACGCACCGATCTGTCGTGCGTCGAGTTCGTTCAACAGGGGATAGGCACTGTCCATGCGGACAGACAGGTTGAGCGCCCGCATCCCGCGCGGCAGGGCCCTGACTTCCGCCGGAAGTCGCGAAGCTCTGGACGGATACTCCAGCCTGACTCGCCCCCTCCAGATACCTGCGAGTCCGGTCAGCACGATAGACGTGATGAGCAGCGCGTGAACGGCACGATAGCTTCCCGACCTCGCGAATGAGAGCGCAGCAATCCCTCCACCGAGAATGAGCGTCATGTGCGCTGGCAGGAAATGATAGCTCCAGCCCTTTGCCTGAATCACGCCGGCAGCAAACCAGGAAATGCTGGTCCAGGTCAAGCCCTGCACGAGAAGCCGTCGAGTCGGGTCAATCAATCTCACCGAAGCGAGAAGCACGAGAGCGGCAGCCGGCAGGTAGAGGTTCTCGAGGAAGATGAGGCGCGGCTCCACGTGCCCGAACGCCGCGTACTCGTGCCCGAATACCTGATAGAGCCGTACCAGGTCCGGAAAGAACGTCGGGATGGCCAGAAGTTGAATGGCCATGGGAAGAGCCGTAAGCGCTATCAACCAGACATTTCGCAGGTTCCACTTCCTCCCGGTGACGACTATCTGGGTGACGAACCACGGCAGGAAGAAGAACGGCTTCAGAGCGAAGCCGATCCCCGCGATCAGACTCAGCGGCACGAGATAGGAAAGCCTGCCTTGGTCGGGCCTGGATTCTCCCGACAGGCGAGCCAGCAGGTACGGCAGCGTCATCAGAACTGCGAGATGCTCCCGTTGACCATACTTGAATGTCGGAAAGACTATGAGGGTCAGCGCGATACCGAGTTGCAGGATCCACCAGCGCAGATTGCCGTTATCGCTGGCGACGACGAGTACCCTCTCGGCAATCCAGAGGTTTAGAAGAACGAGGATCGCAACGCCAAAGCCGAGCCAGACGAACGGAGAGCCACCCACCAGGTTCGAGAACCAGACTGCTGGCAGGTAGGCATAGATCGCTAACGGGAAGTTGACCTCGACGGTGTCTGCATAGAGCCGCTCACCATCGAGCAGCCGCTGTGACATCTCGAAGTACCAGGCAACATCCCAGTTGGGAAGGAAGACCGCTGGAGTCAGCACACAGCCCGTGACCACCAGGAGCGTGAGCAGAACTGCCCTGCGGTCAAGAAACGAGTTCTTCACTCCAGCTGTTCCGAGCTGGTCACCGAGTGACATCTGACTTCAAGCTTCGCGGGCCTCGGTCAGCGCCAGATCTCGCTTGTCGACTGGAATCCGACCTGATGTAGAAGCGCACGTGACCCAATTTCGGTCCCACAACGTAGCCCGACATTTCGTTCTTGAACGCCTCATTCTGTGAGAAGTATGCGACGTAGTCAAAATAGGCATCATTGAACAATGGGTCGGTACCGTCTGACACGAGAACGAGTTCCGGCTTGCTCTGAACCAGGTCGTCGACGACCGACTGAAATAGAATCGACTCGGGTTCGGTCATGTCTCCCGGGGAGCGCACCGGGACAAACCTTCCTGGTAGGCCAGCCTGCCCATACTCGACCTGCAAAGGCCACACTGTTGGGAAGGAGCCGACATTGCGCGCATTGAGTTCATTCAGCAATGGATAGGCGGTGACCATTCGAACCGACAATACGAGCGCTCGCATCCCATCCGACGCGTCCCGGAGCGAGGCAGGAAGCTGCGAGCGTCTGGCCGGATAGTCCAAACTGACCACTCCACTCCGGAGTCCGGCCATTCCGATCAAAACCACCGACACGGTGATCAATCCACGCACGGCACTCCCGCGTATTGACCCGTCGAAGTACAGTATCGTGAACAGGCCGCAGAGGACCAGCGTCATGCTCGCCGGAAGAAAGTGGTAGCTCCAGCCTTTCCCCTGCACGACGCCCGTGATGATCCAGGCAAGGCCGATCCAGGCCAGCCCCCGTACGAGGAGCCGGCGAGTCGGTTGCACCTGGCCGGCCGAGCCGATCATGACCATTGCGGCTGCCGGCAGGTACAGATGGTCTACGAGAACGTGGTACGGCGGCAGGTGCCAGAACGCCGCGTACTGGCGACCGAACAGCTGATACAGTCGGACGAGATCAGGGAATTGAATCGGAATGGCCAGGAGTTGAATGGCCATCGGAAGAGCCGTGAGCCCGATCAACAAAATGTTCCGAGGGCTCCATTGCCTTCGCGTGACGACAACCTGAGTGACGAGCCACGGAAGACCAAAGTGAGGTTTCAGAGAAAAGCCGATTCCGGCAATGACGCTCAACACGACGAGAATCCCGAACTCCGTGTCGTCCGGAGCGGCGTCTCCGTTCAGACGAGCCAGCAAGTACGGCAGTGTCAGAAGAACTGCGAAATGTTCCAGCTTTCCGAAATTGACTGCCGGGAGGACGACGAGCACGACCGCAATGCCAACTCTGGCCCAGGTCCATCTCCAGCCTTGACCGGTCCTCGCACCGAATTCAGACTGCTCGGCGACAACAAGCGCCAGCAGGGCCAGGATCGCAACCAGACAGCCAAGCCATATGAGTGGCGAACCGCCGAACAGGTTCGACAGATAGACGAACGGCAGGTAGCCGTAGATCGCCCATGGCAAATTGACATCGACAATGTTCTCATACAGCCGCTCGCCCTCGAGCAGGCGTTGTGCCATCTCGAAGTGCCACGCCACATCCCAGTTGGGGAGGAAGATCACGGGTACCAGAACGCTGCAAGCTGCCACACCCAGGATCAGGGCCAGGTCTCGGCGCATGCGAATCGTGCTCATCGGTCCGGCGACACGCGCGCCAGGCGCAGGGCGTTGGCGGTGACCGCAAGGGACGCACCCATGTCGCCCACGAGTACGGCCACGATCAGCGACACGGCTCCGAGCGGGACTCCGATCGCCAGCACCGTTTTCAGCAGAATCGCCGCACCGATGTTCTGGCGGATCACTCTTCGACTCTGCCGGGCGAGGCGGACCAGGTATGGGAGACGACCGAGATCGTCTCCCATCAAGGCGATGTCCGCCGTCTCAAGCGCGGCGTCGGACGCCGCCGCCCCCAGCGCGATTCCGACGGTCGCGGCCGCCAGCGCGGGTGCGTCGTTGATTCCATCTCCGACCATGGCGACCGGCCCGTGAGCGGACTCCAGCTCCTTTACCACGTCGACCTTCTCACCGGGATTCAAGCCGGCCCGGATTTCGTTAGCTCCGACGACTTTCCCAACCATGCGTACCGCGGTTTCGTGATCGCCGCTGAGCACTACCAGGTGCTCGATACCCTCGGTCCGAAGCTCCTCGAACAGCTCTCGCACATCGGCCCTCGGGAAGTCATCCAGGGCGAGCAGCGCCACCGGAATCAGATCGGGCGCCCGCCCTGCTGCCACCCCGGCAGACACGGAATCGCCCTGCTCCCCGGCGTGTCCCCGGGCCAGGAGAACGGCCGTTCGTCCCCGCTCCTCCAGCTCGCGCAGGGGTCCCGGGGCCAGATAATCCTGATATCGAGCCGCGCGTCCGATCACGTAGGGCACCCCATCCACGGTCGCCTCGACGCCCTGTCCGGGCAGCGCGGAGAACCGCCCGACCGGAATGTCCTCGAAGGGAATGCCTCGCTCCCGCGCGGCGCGCACGATGGCCCTCCCGAGTGGATGCTCCGACCGGGCTTCCGCAGCGGCGGCGATCGACAGAGCTTCGTCCGCCGACAGGCGATCGAGCGGGACGACTTCCGCCAGCTCCGCCCGACCGTGCGTAAGCGTGCCGCTCTTGTCGAACGCCATCACCGAGACCTCGCCCATGCGCTCCAGGCTCTCCCCTCCCTTGATCAGCACACCATTCCGGGCCGCGCTCGTCACGGCGCTCACGACGGACACGGGGGTCGAAATCACCAGCGCGCAGGGGCAGGCGATCACCAGGAGGGTCAGGCCGCGAAGCAGCCACGTCTCGAACGAGCCGTCGAACAACAGCACCGGGACGAGAATCACGAGGACGGCCGCGATCGTGACGGCTGGTGTGTACACTCTCGCGAATCGCTCGACGAACCTCTCGCTCGGGGCTCGACGGCGCTCAGCTTCCTCGACGAGCCGGATCATCCGGGCGATCGTCGAATCGCCCGCTCGCCGTTCGCTTCGCACACGCAGGAAGCCCTCGTGCACGATTGAGCCTGCGAATACGTGATCGCCGGGGCCTTTGTCGACGGGCATGGCCTCCCCGGTGATCGCCGACTCATTGACCGCCGATGATCCGTCCAGAATGCTGCCATCGACGGGCACGCGCTCCCCGGGGCGCACGAGAACGTCCTCGTCCGCCTCGACTTCCGACGCCCGGACCTGAACTTCCCTTCCATCCCGGACCACGCAGGCAATCTCCGGGGACAGCCGCATCAGCGACCGGACGGACTTGTTCGCCCGCTCGACCGCGAAACCCTCGAGCAGCTCCGCGAGCGAAAACAGGAATCCGATCGCTCCTGCTTCCATGTACTCGCCGATCGCCGCGGCACCGATCACTGCCAGTGCCATGAGCATATGCATGTCCAGGACGCCGGCCTTGAGAGCTCCATACGCCTTCGGCAGGAAGTTCCAGGCTCCCACGGCTGCGGCGAGGAGGAACAGAGTGCCAGCGAGCCCGGGAGGTGTTCCGAAACCGGAGGGATGCGACGCCAGTCCGCTCCCGCCAAGCAGCCGCAGGAGAAGGCCGGCCAGAAAGAAGCCGCCCGAGACGTAGGTGCGGACAGCCCGTCGGGATCGCCAGATCTGTACGCGGTCGGTCGAATCGGCGTCCGACACGTGCGCTCGATAGCCGAGGTCCCCGATCACTCGGCGCAGTGTCTCACCGTCAGTCAGGTCCTGGTCGTATGCGACCGCCAGGCTCCTGGAGACCGGGCTGCCCGTCATCTCGACGAAGCCCGGCTGCGCGCTCAGTCCGGCCCTGATCGTGGCCATGCAGCTCGCACAGTCCATGTCCTCGATCCGGAACTCGACTACACTCCGTGCATCGGCATCAGTCGAGTCCGCCGTCCGGCGGGACTCAGGATCTATCACATGCCTGCCATGGAATACAGAACGGCCCGAATTGCGAGAGCCGGGCCGTTTGTGCCGCGTGTCCCGGCCGCGAAGTCACGCGGCCCCGCCGCCTCCGCCGAATACGCCGAACAGCGCGAGCATCGCCACGATGATGACGACTGCGACCGCCAGCGGCCCGACGAACAGACCACGGAAGATCTTCGAGTCATACTTCAGGTGCATGAAGAAGCTGACGACGAGAGTGAACTTGGCCGCTG
>JAENXO010000487.1 GCA_016649455.1 Gemmatimonadota bacterium
CGCGACGGCGGTATGGGGTGTAGTCGGGATGCTCGTGGGGGTGATCATCGCCCTCCAGCTGGCATGGTGGCCGGCTAATCTCGGGCTCCCGTGGACGACCTTCGGTCGCCTGCGTCCCCTCCATACGAACGCGGTGATCTTCGCTTTCGCGGGCAATATCTGCTTCACGGGCATCTACTACTCGATGCAGCGTCTGCTGAAGACGCGGATGTGGAGCGATGCGCTGTCGTCGATTCACTTCTGGGGCTGGCAGCTGATCATCGTCTCGGCTGCGATCACCTATCCGCTCGGACTGTCACAGTCGCGCGAGTATGCCGAGCTGATCTGGCCGATCGACGTGGCAGTGACGCTGATCTGGGTCGTGTTCGCCGTGAATTTCTTCGGCACGCTGGCGATCCGGAAGGTCAAGCACATTTACGTCGCGATCTGGTTCTACATGTCGTTCGTGATCACGATTGCGGTGCTCCACATCGTCAACAACCTGGCGGTGCCGGCCACCCTCCTGCGTTCCTACCCGATCTATTCGGGCCTCACGGACGCACTGGTGCAGTGGTGGTATGGCCATAACGCCGTGGGCTTCTTCCTCACCACCCCGTTCCTCGGGCTGATGTACTACTTCCTCCCGAAGGCGGCCGACCGGCCGATCTACAGCTACCGGCTGTCGATCGTTCACTTCTGGGGGCTGATCTTCCTGTACATCTGGGCCGGACCGCACCACCTCCTGTACTCGGGACTGCCCGACTGGGCACAGACGCTCGGAATGGTGTTCAGCATCGTGCTGCTCGCACCGTCGTGGGGCGGGATGCTCAATGGTCTGCTGACTCTGAAGGGTGCGTGGCACAAGCTGCGGACGGATCCGATCCTCAAGTTCATGGTCGTGGGCGTGACGTTCTACGGAATGAGCACGTTCGAGGGGCCGATGATGTCGATCCGCTCGGTGAACGGGCTGGCGCACTTCACGAACTGGGTCATCGGACACGTGCACTCCGGAGCGTTGGGCTGGAACGGGATGCTCACCTTCGCGGTCATGTACTGGCTGCTGCCGCGCCTGTGGAACCGTGAGCTGGCCTATCCGAAGATGGTGACGCAGCACTTCTGGCTGGCCACGATCGGGATCGTGATCTACACGGTATCGATGTGGGCGGCGGGCCTGATGGAAGGGCTCCAGTGGAGGGCGATCAACGAGTCCGGCCAGCTGGCGAACCCGATCTTCATCGACATCGTGCACCGCCTCGAGCCGTTCTACTGGCTGCGGCTGCTCGGCGGCCTGCTGTACTTCACCGGCGCAGTGATGATGCTGATCAACGTGTTCAAGACCATAGGCGGGCCCGAGCGGGTCACGGTGGACGACCCGACGGCCGTTCCGGCCAACTGAGCGCGAGGGACCAATGGCAGAGAACGGAATGGACCACGCTTCGGAAAAGGGATACGGACAGTGGCACCGGCGGGTGTTCGAAGGAAACGCCGCGCTGTTCGCGATCGGGGCGACGATCGCCATCCTGATCGGCGGGATCGTCGAGATCGTACCGATGTTCACACCCGCGGGGCCGGAGCACTCGGAGGCGATCACGCCCTACACGCCGCTGGAAGTGGCTGGCCGGGACATTTACATCTCCGAGGGCTGCTACCTGTGCCACTCGCAGTGGGTGCGGCCGATGCGGGCCGAGATCCTGCGATATGGCCCCTGGTCGAGGGCGTGGGAGTATCAGTACGACCGGCCGTTCCAGCTCGGGTCGCGGCGGATCGGGCCGGACCTGCACCGGATCGGCAACAAGTATCCGGACGCCTGGCACTACGAGCACATGCGTGATCCGCGCAGCACGACGCCGGGCAGCGTCATGCCACCGTACCCGTGGCTGCTGAATGGCCGGATCGATGCGGCTGACGTGCGGGCCTCGGTCGTGGCGCTGCGGAAGACGGGCACCCCTTACTCGGATGCCGAGATCGCGGGCGTCGAGGAGAGCCTGACGCTCCAGGGCGGCGAGATCGTCAGCCGGCTGGCTGGTGCGGGAATCGAGACGACGCCGGACCGGAAGATCGTCGCGCTGATCGCCTATCTGCAGCGGCTGGGTGTGGAGGGTAAGGCAGCCCTGCAGGCGGAAGGGGCGGAATACTGATGAATCCGCTCATCGAGCAGGCCCGGGAGGCCATCGGTCTCGGCTGGATGGCGGTGGTCATGACGTTGCTGTTCATGATCGCGTACTTCGGCTGGGTGTGGTACGCCTACAACCCCGCGAACAAACAGAAGTGGGAAGAAGCAGCCATGCTGCCCTTCGAAGATGGAGGCGACAGGTGAGCAAGGAAACGAATCGAGTACTCGGGCACGCGGA
>JAENXO010000028.1 GCA_016649455.1 Gemmatimonadota bacterium
CCGCTCCGGGATCACGCGGGCGCTGGAGAGCAGGAGTTCGTCGGCCATTCGCCCCATCGTCATGCGCAGGACGCTCGCCGGTACCGGGAACACCGCGGGACGCCTGAGCACCGACCCGAGGACGGCGGTGAACTCTTCATTCCGAACCGGCCCGGGTGACACGACGTTCACGGGTCCATCCAGTGAACCGGTCCTCGCCGCGTGCAGAATCGAGCCGATCGCATCGTCGAGCGACACCCAGCTCCAGAATTGCCGGCCGGAACCGATCCGGCCTCCAGCCCCGGCGCGGAACAGCGGCAACATCTGTTTCAGGGCACCGCCGGAAGGCCACAGGATCATGCCGAACCGCAGATGGACGACGCGGATGCCCGCATCGCGTGCTGGTTCCGCCGCGGCCTCCCAGTCGCGGCAGACATCGGCCAGAAACCCGCGACCGGGTCCGGCACTTTCCGGGAGCGGTTCGTCCCCCCGGTCTCCGTACCACCCCGTTGCCGAGGCGCAGACCAGGGCCTCGGGGGGAGACTTCAACGAGCCCAGGGTCTCAGCCAGGAGACGTGTGCCGGCGACCCGGCTCTCCCGTATCGAGATGCGGCGGGCGTCCGACCAGCGACCGGACGCTATCGACTCCCCGGCCAGGTGAACCACGTAGTCTGCTCCTTCGAGACTGTCGGCATCGATCGACCCGGTCCGTGGATCCCAGGCTACGCTCCCTGCGGCCGCATGCGGTACGCGGGACGACTCGCGGGCCAGCGCGATCGGAACGTGGCCGCCCGTCGACAGGACGGCGCACAACCCTGATCCGAGCAGACCGCTGGCGCCGCTGACCACGAACCGGCGACTTCCGCCGAGGGCGTACCTGTCGTGGAGCGCCAGGTCACGAGAAGTAACACGGTGCCGGAAGTCAAACGTCCGCTGGAGTTTATCGGTCACGGCCCGTCCAGACACCAGCGAAGATGCGGGTTCGATGGGAAGAGCGTACTCGACCCGGTCCTCGAGCAGGCTTGCGTCCGAATCGATCGGCTCGAACCGATGCGCGTGCTCCCAGCGCGCGAACGGGCCCTCGAGCTGGACGTCCGTGAATTGCCGACCCGGAACACAGTCACGATGCTCGGCTACCCACCTCACCGGCACCGGACCGACGCGAACCTCGAGAACGGCCCTCGCACCATCACCAATCCCGCCGGTGTGCTCCAGCAGTGCAATCGGCTCCCACGGAGGGGACAATCGCTGCAGGGCGCCCGGGCGGGAATGCCAGTCGTACACCCGTCCCGCGGGAAACGGCAGACGGCTCGATTGGTGGAACACATGCAGTGCCACAGCGTTTTACTCCAGGCCAGATCGATTCCGGTCGACGAACAAGCTGCAATTCGAGTACCTGATACATTACACTGTTCGGGATCCCGGTGCCGGTGAACGGCCGCACCGGGCGAGGGTGGAGCTGAGAGCAAACCCAACGGATCGGTCCGAACACGTGTTGTTCACGGGTCAGGGTACCGATGGGAAAAAATATTCGGGGAGGTCCGGTTGTTTCTGTCTGACATGAGCATCCGTCGGCCGGTGCTCACATCCATGGTGGCACTGGCAGTCGTCCTGTTCGGAGCCATCAGCTTCACGCGGCTGTCGGTGCGCGAGCTTCCGGACGTTGATACTCCCAATGTCTCCGTGTCGGTGTTTCTCCGCGGGGCGAATCCCCGGGTCATGGAGACCACCGTCACCGACGTGCTCGAGGAGGAGCTGAGCACGATCCCCGGTGTGCGGACGCTCAGGAGCTCCAGCTCCGAGCAGTCGTCGAACATCAGCCTCGAATTCGAACTGGATCGTGATCTGGAGCTCGCGGCGCAGGACGTCCGAGACGTCGTGGCCCGCGTACGCGGAAGACTCCCCCAGGACGTGCTCGACCCTGTCGTAGCAAAGCAGGAATCAGATGCCCAGCCGTTCATGTGGCTCGCTCTGTCGGCCGACAACTTCGATCTGCTGCAACTCTCGGACGTGGCAGACCGCGAGGTCAAGCGGCGACTGCAATCGCTGGACGGCGTCGGCCGCGCCATGATCGCGGGCGAACGACGTTACTCGATGCGGGTCTGGCTCAAGGCCCAGGAACTGGCCTCCCGCGGCCTCACCGTGCAGGACGTCCGGGCGGCGATCCGGACACGCAGTGTGGAGATTCCGGCCGGGCGGATCGAGTCGGCGCGGCGGGAGTTCACCGTGCGTTCGCTGGGCGAACTGAAGACTCCGGAGGAGTTCGGGAATCTTGTGGTCTCGAGCCAGGACGGTCAGGTCGTTCGCCTCAAGGACGTGGCACGCGTCGAGCTCGGACCGGAGGACGACCGCTCTTCCCTGCGCTACAACGGAAGCCCGGCAGTCGCGATCGGCGTGATCCGTCAGTCCAAGGCGAACCTGATCGAGGTGTCGGACGCAGTCCGCGCTGAGCTTCCCGCAATTCAGGCTTCGCTTCCACCCGGGGTGGCGATCAACATCGGGTTCGACCAGGCGCTGTTCGTGCGCCGCTCGATCAGGGAAGCCGAGGATACACTCGTCCTCGCGGCGATCCTGGTGATCCTGATCATCTTCGTGTTCCTGCGGAACATGCGGGCCACGATCATCCCGGGTCTGGCGATCCCGACGTCGATTCTCGCCGCGTTCGGAGTGCTCTACGCGCTCGGGTTCACGATTAACAACTTCACGCTACTGGCGCTCATCCTGGGTATCGGGATCGTGGTGGATGACGCGATCATCGTGATGGAGAACGCGTACCGGCACCAGGAAGAACTGGGTGAGGAGCCGGTGGTCGCGGCACAACGAGGGACGAGCGAAATCGCGTTCGCCGTGATCGCCACGACCGTGGCGCTGGTGGCGGTATTCACTCCCCTGGCCTTCCTGCAGGGCACCGCCGGCCGCCTGTTCAACGAATTCGGGATCGCGCTCACGGGCGCCGTTATCGTGTCCAGCTTCATCGCGCTGACTCTCACGCCGATGCTGTGCGCGAAGATCCTTCGAGTTCCCAGTTCGCACGGAAAGGTGTTTCTCGCGTTCGAGAACACGTTCATGGCGATCGCTGAACTGTACCAGAGAAGCCTCCGATTCGCGGTTCGACATCGCGCATTCGTCATTCTCGGCGCGTTCATGGTCGTCGGTCTCGCCGTTGTGGTATTCAATCGCCTCGAGAGTGAATTCCTCCCTCCGGAGGACCGCGGAGCGATTCTCACTTTCGTCGTCGCGGCCGAGGGCTCCTCGCTGGAGTACACCGATGGCTACCAACGGCAGGTCGAGGCAGTGCTGGAAAGCGTGCCCGAAGTCCAGGGCTATTTCAGCATCGTCGGCGGCTTCATGGGAGGCGTGAACCGCGGCATCATCTTCGCACGCCTGGTGGACTGGGGAGATCGCGATCGCTCCGTCCAGGAGATCACCAACGCGATCCGGCCACAGCTGTTCGGCATCCCGGGCGTCATGGCGTTCGCCAGCGCTCCCGCCGCGATCGGGTTCGGCAGCCCGGTCCAGTACGTGGTCCGGAACCCGAATTTTGATTCGCTCGCCGCGGGAATGGACCGGATGACGGCGCGTGTCAGACAGGTTCCCGGCCTGATCAACGTGGATACGGACCTCCGGGTGAACAAGCCGGAGATCACCGTCGAATACGAGCGCGACCGGGCGGAGGATCTCGGGATCGCGATCGCCGATATTTCCGGAACTCTCCAGGCGATGCTCGGGGGTCAGCGCGTGAGCACGTTCACGCGCGACAACAAGCTGTACGATGTGATCGTGCAGCTCGCTCCCGAAGCGCGCTCGACGCCGGAGGCGATGTCGGCGATCTACGTCAGAGGAAGAGATGGAGTGCTGATCTCCCTCGACGCGGTCGCCCGGCTCGAGGAGACCGTGGGCCCGAGACAGCTCAACCACTACGAGCGAGTCCGCTCGTTCACGCTCTCCGCGAGTCTGGAGGACGGATTCCCACTCGGTGCGGCGATCGATTCTCTGAATGCCATTTCGGCGGAAATCCTGCCTCCCGGAAGCAGCATCGCCCTCGCCGGCGAGTCGCGGGAACTGGAGGAGAGCGGGAATGCTCTCTACTTCGCGTTCGCGCTGGCGCTGCTCGTCGTATTCATGGTACTGGCGGCGCAGTTCGAGTCGCTCATTCACCCGTTCACGGTCCTCCTCGCCGTGCCGCTCGCCGTCACCGGAGCCCTCGTGACCCTGCTGGTGGCCGGTTCTACTCTGAATCTGTTCAGCCAGATAGGGATGATTCTGCTGATTGGAATCGTGACCAAGAACTCCATTCTGCTGGTCGAGTATGCGAACCAGCTCAAAGACCGGGGCATGAGCGGGATCGAAGCGATGCTCGAGTCGGGCAGGATCAGGCTGCGACCGATCCTCATGACGTCCGTCGCCACAATCATCGCGCTCACACCGATCGCCCTCGGGCTCGGCGCCGGCTCGGCGAGCCGTCGGCCGCTCGGCTACGCGATCGTCGGAGGGCTTCTGTTCTCGACCGTACTGACGCTGTACCTGGTTCCCGTGGTCTACGTCCTTCTGGACCAGGCCATGGGACTCAAGGCCAGACGAGCCGAACGACTCGATCCGGTGGAGGCGGAGTCGTGATGAACATGGGCGGCATGGGCCGCGTACGCCGGGCGACTTCAGGAGCTTTGCCTCTCGGGTGTGCACTGGGTGCGCTGCTCGTGTCCAGCCCGGCGGGAGCCCAGGATCCAGCCGAAGTCGCGGCTACGGTCGGCGCGTACGAGAACGAGCCGACCACGACGGTCTCGCTGTCCGAGGCGTTGAACCGGGCGGCCGGAGTCGATCCGGATTACGTGGCGGCTTTGCGGCGGGTCGGCGACGCCGATTGGGTGCGCCGCTCGGCCTGGTCGGCATTTCTGCTTCCGGTGATCGATTTTCGCTGGTCGTGGAGCAAGTACTCCAGTCCGCAGTTCAACATCGGGACCGGAGAGGAAACGGACCAGCTTACTCAGTTCGGCTTGATCGGATCCTATACCCTGTTCAACGGCCGGCGGATCTTCGACGTGAAGGCGGCCAACGCCGACGTGGATGGGGCGGAGGCAGGAGAGCGCCGACAGCGGTTCTTCACCGCACTGGGCACGGAAGCCGACTACTACGATGCCCTCGCCCAGAAGGAGCTCCTGCGAGTCGCGGACGAAAGAGTCCGCCGAGCGGAGGAGCAGCTCATGGTCGCGCGGGCCCGGGTGCTCGCCGGGGCGGCCGTGCAGACCGATTCGCTGCAACTCGTGCTCGAGCTCACGCGGGCCCAGGTGGACCTGCTCAGACAGGGGTCCGCGCTGGCGGTTTCTCAGCTGCAGCTGGGGCGCCGGGTCGGCATCCCCGGACGCGTGGCCGCGGAACCCCTCGACACTCTTCCGGCTCAGGCTCTCCCGCTCACGGAAGCCCAGGCGATCGAGGAAGCCGTGACCGTGAGTCCGATCGTGGAGTTCGCGCGCGCTGAAGAGCGAAGGATGGACGCCGTGTTCAAGTCCGAACGGAGTTCCTACCTGCCGACACTGAGCCTGTTCGGGAGCTGGGCCGGATTCGACGATGACCTTGTTCCTGACGCCACGAAACGCGCCACGTTCGGTGTCGCGCTCAATTTCCCGATCTGGGACGGGGCGTTGCGAGAGATCCGGGTATACAGGGCCAGTACCGCGCGTCAGATCTCCGAGGCCGCCCGGCGGGATACGGAACTCGGAGTCGGGCGAGACATGGCGGAGGCGTACCTGGCATACAACACAGCCCGGGCGAGTGCCGAGTTGGCGGCTAACGCGGTAATCGTGGCACGGGAGAATCTGCGTGTCCAGGAGGAACGGTATCGGGCCGGCGCGACCACGATCATCGACTTGATCACGGCCCAGGTAGATCAGACGGAAGCGGAGGCCGGCCTCGTCCAGGCGCGCTACACGACGCGCCTCGCGCGGGCGGGTGTCGAGGCCATTCTCGGACGACGACTTACAGGCACACGATGATTCGGGAGGAGGGCGCGGCGATGGCACACGCCAGGGCGTGGCGGGCCGCAGTAACGGCATTGGTATTCGTGGCCGCCTGCGGCGGTGACGGAGGCGAGGCGGGACCGGGGGGAGGCGAGGGCCAGGGAAGTCGGCCGCCCATGCCGGTGGATGTCGCGCTGGCGGTGACCGACACCGTGAAGGAGGAGATTCGAGCCACGGGCCAGATCGAGGCCGTGCAGTCAATCGAGCTTCAACCCGAGGTGTCAGGACGGCTCGCGAGCATCCCGGCCACCGAAGGGCGGGAGGTGCGACGCGGCGCACACCTGTTCAAGGTGGATGACACGGAGCTGCAGGCTCAGGTCGCCCGGCTTACGGCGCAGGTGGACCTTGCCGAGCAGGCTCTCGCCAGGACTCAGGACCTCCTGGACCGGAATGCCTCCTCGCAGGCGGACCTGGAGCAGGCGGAGGCCACGGCGCGGAGCGCGCGCGCCGAGTTGCTCCTCCAGCAGACGCGGCTCGAGCGAACCGTGGTCCGGGCCCCGTTCTCAGGAGTCGTCGGTGAGCGGCTGGTAAGCGTCGGCGACTACGTGACACCGCAGACGAAGCTCACGACCCTTCAGACCGTCGATCCTCAGCGAGCCGCCTTCCAGGTACCGGAACGCCACGCCGAAGTGCTGGAGGTGGGTCAGGAAGTGACGTTCGAGGTGGCCGCGATGTCGGGGCAGTCGTATACCGGCGTCGTGGACTTCGTAGATCCACGGGTTCAGCTTCCCGGTCGCACGATCATGGTAAAGGCCCTGGTGTCCAACGAGAATCGATCGCTGAAGCCGGGAATGTTCATCGAGGCGCGGCTCGTCGTGGCAGTGCGCCCGGAAGCAGTGGTCGTCCCGGAAGACGCGATTCTCCCGCTGTCGGGCGCCGACTACATCTGGGTCGTCACCCCTGAGGGAACGGCGACCCGCAGGGAAGTCCAGATCGGGGTCCGGACCACTGGATTCGTCGAGATCCGGGACGGAATCTCCACCGGCGAGATGGTCGTCGTGGGAGGCATCGAACGGATGGGAGAGGGATCGCTCGTGACTCCCAACGTGCTCGAGCGTCCGCGCGACTGATTCTCCGGCTACCCCCGTGGTCCCGTCGATTCCGGTGCGGCTAGCCGGACGCTCTGACCTGTGCAGGGCTCTCCGGTCCCCACGAGAGTCGCAGGCCGGCAGTTCCGTAATCCAGGATGGCGTACACGGACGCGGTTCCGACCAGCAGGATCGCCACGTTGATGTACTGCGGCGCCAGGATCAGCGTGAACAACGCGCAGACCTGGAGAGCGGTCGAGATCCGGCCGCCCTGTCGGGATTGGAACGGGAGGTGCTTTCCGGCCAGTCTCGTCACCATGAACACGCCTCCGGTGAAGATGTCACGCAGGATGAGGATCACGAATCCGGCCCAGTCCAGATTCCCGGTCGGCAGGAATGACACGAGGCCCAGAAACACGAACACGCGGTCGCACAATGGATCGAGCAGCGCGCCGATCTCCGATTGCGTGCCCGTGCGGCGCGCCACGAATCCGTCCAGCAGGTCGGTCGCGGCTCCCGCCGCCACGATTGCCGCGACCCAGCGCAAGTCATGCACGGCCAGGAACGCCAGGCCGAGCGGAATCCGCACCAGCGACAGGAAGTTGGATGCGGTCAGGAACCCGGCGTCCGGCGCGGTCGCATCGCGCGAATCGGTGTCGTGAGGCGTCACACGGGCTCCAGGTAGTCGGTCACGGCATCCGCGAACGGTAACGGTTTGAGGTTGAATACAGTCCGCACCGGGTTCTCGTCCGACGGCAGAACACTGCCGAACCGGAGGATGTCGAGTTGTGCGGTCGAGAACGGGCTGGGCAGGCGCAGCCCGGCTGCCACGCGTGACGCTGGACGAGCCAGTCCCACGGGAAACGGAATTATCGGCCGTGGATGTCCGATCGTCTCTCCCAGGACCCGAACGATCCGCACGAAGCTGAGCCGCTCCGGCCCCGCGAGATCCAGCGAACGACCAGCGACATCGGGACTCTCGATCGCTTGTGTCAGAACATCGACCATGTCCTCGACTGCCAGCGGTTGGAGCTCGAACGTACCGTCGCCCATCATCGGAAACACCGGCAACGTCTTCAGTATCCGCACGATCGGCGTGGTGAAATGATCGCCCGGCCCGTACACGACTGATGGCCGGAGAATTACGTATTCCAGATCCGCCGACATCACCACGTCCTCGGCCTCGAACTTCGTGCGATAGAATTCTCCAGCATCCGGGCTGGCCCCGAGGGCACTGACGAATACGATCCGCTCGACGTCGGTCTTCAGGATTTCCCACACCAGATTCCGCGTGCCGGTGCCGTGTTCCCGTCCGAGGCTCGATTCTTCCCGTGCCACGAAACGCCCCGCCAGGTGAACGACACGATCGCACCCGGCCGCGATCCCGGCGAGCGATTCGCGTTTCGTGAGGTCGGCCTGTCTCCACTCGATCCCGGGCGCCTGGCTTCCCGGCCGGGTCGGCGCCTCGCGGCACACCGCTCGGACCCGGTGTCCTCGCGAAATCAGTCGCGGAAGCAGGTGCTGTCCCAGAAAGCCGTCCGCTCCCGTAACCAGGACGCGAAGCGATGTCGAGAGCTCGACATCCATCGGCTGCGGGCGTTCCTGCGTCGCGAGCTCCTCGCGTCCTGACGACGCGGAATCGCCGTCAGGTGCTGGAATCGGGGCTCTCGGCATGCGTGCTCCTGTCCCGTTGCGTCGTGGTCCCCTGAAGATTCAGGTTTGTCCGACACCTTCGCAACGGGCTCGGGCGACTAGTCGAGCGGGTCGTCCTCAGACTCGTCTGGAGTATGCACCAGCTCACCGGCGCCATTCTTTCCGTCGAGCATCACGAATTCCTGGACGATCACGTCGGCAGTCGGGATCGATACTCCCTCCCTGTCGTACGCGCTGTACTCCAGGCGGCCCTCGACATAGATGCGGCTGCCGCGACGCACATAGCGTTCGACCGTCTCAGCCGCTCCCGACCAGAAGGTGAGACGGTGCCAGTCGGTCCGGCGCTGTTCTTCGCCGTCACGCAGGAATACACGATTGGTCGCCAACGATAGATGCGCGACTGTCCGGCCGCTCGAAGTTCGGCGGACATCAGGGTCCGCTCCGGCATTTCCGACCAGGATCACGCGATTTACGGAACGGCTCAACTGGACCTCCAGGAACGCGGTTCGAAGCGCCAGGACACCATGTCGCGACGCATAGTCGAATCGAGGATGCCCTGGAGCGAATCTCCCGGGAACGCTGCGTCGGACGGTTTCCGGATCGTCAGGTCTGCCGGATCGAGACGACTCGGAGAATCATGAAGTCGAGCAGACCGTCCGGGCTCGGCCCGGTCTCGTCCAGTTGCGCTCGACTACCGCTTCGCCCGGTTGTACCATTCGGCATGGATGAGCATGGCGGACGTGGCCGAACGAGGTGGACGGACGTGGCTCCGGGGCTGCTGATCCTGGGAGCCATCTTCGTCATCTCCATGATCACGTTCTTCGGCGACGCGATTCGACGAGCGACCGCTGAAGGTCCACGAGTCACGGTGCTCGCGCCGGAAGTCGCCGGGCTGGAGCGGGGTTCGGCCGTGTGGCTGGCCGGAAAGCCCTCGGGTCGCGTGCTCAACGTTCATTTCCGCGAGCCGGGCGGGCCGATGGGCGAGCGTGTGTCGATCGAGGCCGTCATGCTGTGGGAAGCGATGCCGTTCCTCCGGGAGGACGCGCGGGTCACGATCGGGGCCGCCGCCCTGCTGGCACCCTCCGTGGTCAAGATCGCTCCTGGATCCGGACATGGCTCGCCGCTCGGTGACGGCGATACGCTGCGAGTCGCGTCCGAGCTGGACATCGAGACGTTCCGGACGATGGCGGATTCCGTTCGCACGGCGATCGGCAATGTGGCGGAGGGCGCATCACTTCTGGGCGAACGGATCACCCGGGGAAACGGGTCCGTCGCGCGATTCCTCGCCCACCGGGGCTCCGTCGCACAGCTGGATTCCACGCGCTCTCGGATGGATCGACTGGCTCTTGCATGGCGCGAGGGAGGCGGCTTGTCACGACTCGTTCGCGAGGACTCCGTCCGGGCTTCGGCGACCCGGGCGATGGCGACTCTGCGCGACATTGCCGATCCGGCGAACCGTTCCGGGGCGATCGACTCCCTTGCCCGGGCCGGGGAGACGCTGCAACAGATCGGGGAACGCGCACGTGAGATCGGTTCCGGGATCGAGCGAGCCGAAGGCACGGCCGGTAGAGCGATCAGTGACCCGGCCCTGCGGTTGAGCGCGGATCGGACCCGTGCGGTGCTGGACTCGCTGACGACGGAACTCGGAGCGAATCCCCTGGCGTGGCTTCGGTTCAAGCTGTTCTGAGCGCGGTTTCCAATCGGGTGATTTCGATGTGCCTTGTCCGGTCACCGCCGTGGAGGGGGAAGTCGGGACTCGATCGCGAACTTCACCAGTTCGCCCCGCGGACCGTCCTTGCCAGGTCTCGTCACCACGATGATCTCTTCCACGATCTGATCGGGGTCCTCCACCGCAATGCGGAATCGGATGTTTCCATCCACGGATCGGAGTTCGGTTCGCACCACCCGCCCCGGAACCGCTCCCGCCCGGCGCGCGGGATTCCGGAACAGCGTCTGGCTCGAGCGGCGGCGCCCGTCGAGCAGCTGGCGAGAAATCTTGATTCGGCTCAGCCAGTCGGGCTGGTATCCGATCCGCCACAGATTCCCGGTCTGGTCGATCCCTCGCGATTCCCGATTGTGGCGCGCCATTACTGCCCTCCCGTGTCTTGTCTGTCCCGGAACACTTCCGGCGTCCGAACGTATAGTCCCCGTGACCGCCCCGCGATCTTGACCGACCGCGATCTCGGAGATAACGTTTTCTGACCGCCTCTGATTCTCACCCGAGCTTTCGAGCCCCGGAGCGACACAGGCTGCCCTGAAACGCAAGGACCACCTACCCGTCCCCGATAGACGGCGCCGAGCAATTCATCGACCGCTCGCACCAGGGGACAGCACACCGACGGAGCGACCCTCGTGGACATTGCCGAGCTGAAATCAAAATCCATTTCGGAACTGCACGAAATGGCCGAGGAGCTTGAGATCGTCAACTTCTCCGGTCTCCGAAAGCAGGACCTGATGTTCCGGATCGAACAGAATCTCCTCGATTCGGACGTGGTTCTCCGTGGAGAGGGGGTGCTCGAAATCCTCCCCGAGGGCTACGGATTCCTCAGAAGCCAGGACTGGAACTACCTGTACGGCCCGGACGACATCTACGTCTCGCCCTCACAGATCAAGCGCTTCGACCTGCGTACAGGTGACACGATTCTCGGACAGGTGCGGCCGCCGAAAGAGGGTGAGCGCTATCTCGCACTTCTCAAGGTCGAGGAGGTCAACGGAGACGACCCGGAGAAGGCGAAACACAGGATCGCGTTCGACAATCTCCGGCCGCGGTATCCGGAGCAACGCCTCAGGCTGGAGCGGGCCGACGGTGATATTTCGATGCGGGTCATGGATCTCATGACTCCCGTCGGGAAGGGTCAACGGATGCTCATCGTCTCGCCGCCGAAAGCCGGTAAGACAATCCTGCTCCAGAAGACGGCCAACGCCATCCTCGAGAGCAACCCCGACGTGCACCTCATCGTGCTGCTCATCGACGAGCGGCCGGAGGAGGTCACGGACATGGAGGAGAATGTAGCCGCGGAGATCATCTCCTCTACGTTCGATGAGCCGGCGGATCGTCACACGCAGGTAGCGGAGATGGTGCTCGAGAAGGCGAAGCGCCTCGTCGAGTACAAGCAGGACGTGGTGATCCTGCTGGACTCGATTACCCGACTGGCCCGAGCCTACAACACCACCGTGCCCCACTCCGGGAAGATCCTGTCCGGTGGTGTGGACGCCAACGCGCTGCACAAGCCGAAGCGGTTCTTCGGGGCCGCGCGGAACATCGAGGAAGGTGGCAGCCTCACGATCATCGCGACGGCGCTGGTGGAGACGGGCAGCCGCATGGACGAGGTGATCTTCGAGGAATTCAAGGGTACCGGAAACAGCGAGGTCGTGCTCGATCGGCAGATCTCCGATAAGCGGATCTACCCGGCAATCGACGTCAATCGTTCCAGCACCCGGCGCGAGGAGCTGCTGCTGGACGAGATCGAGTTGAACCGGATCTATCTGCTGCGGAATTTCCTTGCCGACATGCCGCCGGCGGAAGCGATCTCGTTCCTCATCGAACGGCTGAAGCGGACGGACACGAACCAGGAATTCCTCGATTCGATGGCTGCAGGTGGCTGATCCCGCAGAAGTCGCGCGCAGTCGCACCGATAGCAGTCTGGCGGGGGCCGGCCTCGAGGATCCGAGGCCGGCCCTTCGCGATCTCCTGAGACGGCTTCGGGCCGAGGATGCCGAGGGATTTGCCGAGGCTACGGACCGTTACGAACGGGTGCTCGTCCCGGCGGCGGCATCGGAGGACACCGATCCTCTGGTAGCCTGGATCGAGTACGCTCGCTGGCTCAGCGACCGGCTCGCACATGGAAGAGCCGTGGGGATAGATGTCACGGGCCGGGCATCGCCGGCATCCGGCGAGCCGGAACCGGGCATGCTCCTGGTTCACATTCCGGATGAG
>JAENXO010000084.1 GCA_016649455.1 Gemmatimonadota bacterium
CGCGCCCGGAACGGCCCGGCCTCCAGCGCGCCCCGGTCGAGCTCGAACGAGTCCAGGTCGCCGGCCACGCGCCCGCTCCATTCGATCGAGGCCTCCCCTGTCTCGATCGAATTTCCGGGCGCCTCCGGCAGACGAACGATCACCTGCTCGGCACTCGCCGTTCCTTCCGTGCCGATGGATCCCGCGCCGCTGGCGTCCAGATCCGTCCGGAGATTCACGCCGTCCAGCTGCAGGCTGCGCGATCGCATCGCGTCCCGGTAGCCGACGCGCCCATCCACGAGCTCGACTCGCTTGATGTCGAGAGACAGGCCGGGCAGACCTGCTCCGGCGCCGTCTGTCTCAGATCGTTCCGGGACGAAGTCGCCGAAATTGGATGTTCCGTCCTCCGCCACCACGAGCAGCGCCCGGGGCGACCGGACGACGATCCTGTCGACCACGATCTGCCGTCTGAGCAGTGGAAGCAGGCGCGGCTCCAGCACCACTGCATCCGCCGTCGCGAGAGCAGTCTCTGAGAACATCCCGCGATTCGCTATCCGGATTCCCTCGACGACCACCCCCGGTCGCGGCCACAGCCTCAACTCCGCGCCTTCGATCGTGACGGGACGATTGACCGCCTGGGAAATCCTGGGCTCCAGCCGATCGGCAAGTGTCTCGGGGTCCAGCAGGGATCGAAACCGGACCGCAAATACGAGCACCACGGCCAGCACCAGCGCCAGGAGCACGCCGAGCACCAGCGCGATCCTGCCCGCCGTCTTCCGTCCACGACCAGCCGACCTGTCTGTCGGGCCCGAAACCGGGAGGCGAACGTCCGGGGAATGTTCCGTCTGATCCAAGGGGGACAGGGCTCCTTTCGGGGCGGCATCGGCGCGGCCGCGGGCGGCGCGGGGACAGCCGTCTCCGCCCGTGGTGATACGATCGACCGCGAACTGCGTTCCCATCGACCTTGCCCGATTCCACCGTCCCGGAGTAGCCTGCGTCGAGGACGTGACCCACGGGAAGGCTCCCGCAATGCGACGAACGGGATGAACCAGGCCAGCGAGTCCGGCGACGACAGGCGACGGGAATTCGAGTCGGAGGCGCTTCCGCACCTGGATGCGCTGTACGGGCTCGCCCTCCGCCTCACGGGCGGGGACGAACCCCGCTCGGAGGATCTCGTCCAGGACTCCGTGCTCAAGGCCTGGCGCTCGTGGGACCGGTTCGAGATCGGCACGAACTGTCGTGCGTGGCTGATGACGATCCTCCGGAACACGTTCATCAACCAGTATCGTCGAGACAGCTCACGGCCCTCCCGGGTCGACTTCGATGAGATCTCCGAGGGGCCCGGGGCGGGCACACTGTACGATGCCGATCCCGAGGGCCGCATATTCGACCGGCTGGTCAACGCGCACGTGATTCGCGCGATCCAGGAACTGCCGGACGAGTTTCGCGTTCCCATAGTACTCGCTGACGTCGAGGGTCTCGGATACCAGGAGGTGGCCGACACGCTCGGAATTCCGATCGGCACGGTGAAGTCGCGGCTGTTCAGGGGCCGCAAGAGACTCCAGACACGACTGCACAGGTTCGCTGAGGAAATGGGATATCTGCCATGAACGATGAGACCCGCGGAGCAGCCGGCACCCGCGAAGCAGCGCCGGAGGAGCTGTCGTGCGAAGAGTCCCTGGCGCTCGTGTACGAGTACCTGGATGGCGAGCTTCCCCCCGACTGGAATGATGCGGTCCGAAGACATGTCGAGAAATGCCGGCTGTGCTATCCGTATTTCGACTTCGAACGCATGTTTCTGGACTACGTTCACGAGGCGGGAGAAGGAACGGAGCGCGCGAGCCCGGAGCTCGAGCGAAGAATCCGTGATCTCATCTCGGGGGAGACAGGAGACTGAACGGTATCCTGCCGTTGCCCCTCTCCGTCGGCCCCGCTAGCCTGAAGCTCTGCAAGCGAGGCCGGCCGTCAGCCGATTCACCAACGCACGGCTGATCCGGCGCCTGCGACCCATAACCAGAAGTCAGCAGACTTGAGTGAGAGATCTATGCGCGCGGAGATGCGAGACAGCCTGATCAGCCTTCTCGATGCGGCCGGCCCGTCCGGGTACGAAGCGGCCGCGGCGACGGTGTGGCGGCAGATAGCCGGGGAATTCGCCGACCGGATCTGGGGAGACATACAGGGAAACAGCTTCGCGGAGATCGGGGCCGGAGGTGCTCCGACCGTGATGCTCGCCGGCCACGTGGACGAGATCGGGCTGATGGTCCATCACGTTGACGACGATGGCTTCATCTGGGTCCAGGGTGTCGGCGGCTGGGATCCACAGGTTCTGGTGGGCCAGCGGGTCGAGGTGCTCACGGATGCAGGGCCGATCACGGGAGTCGTCGGTCGGAGGGCGATTCACCTGATTCGTCGGGATGACGGTGAGAAGGCGGTGAAGCTGAAGGACCTGTGGATCGACATCGGAGCATCGAGCGGCGACGAGGCCCGGGCGAAGGTCGGCATTGGTGACGTCGCGGTGATTCGCTCGGAGACTCTCGATCTCGCGAATGACTGCCTGGCGTCCCGGTCCATCGACAATCGGGTCGGAGCGGCAGTCGTGCTCGAAGCGCTTCGGTTGGCGAAGGAAGCCGGGTGCAGTGCCCACGTGATCGCGGTGGCGACCGTGCAGGAAGAGATCGGCTACATGGCCGGCGGCGGTGCACGCACCGGGGCGTACGGGCTCGACCCGCAGGTCGGGATCGTGGTGGACGTCACGCACGCGACGGATCATCCCACGCTCGATCGCAAGGAACACGGCGATGTCCGGATGGGTGCTGGACCGGTCCTCGCGCGCGGCGCGGCGATCAATCCAGTGGTGTACCGTCGGCTGCACGAAGCGGCGAAACGGGAGGGCATCGACGTCCAGATCCAGGCGCTGCCGGCGATGACCGGGACCGACGCCGACGCCGTGCGCATGTCGAGGGCCGGTGTCGCGTCCGGCCTGGTCAGTGTGCCCAACCGATACATGCACACACCGAACCAGATCGTGAACCTCGAGGACGTCGAACGTTCCGCCCGGATCATCGCCGGATTCCTCACGCAGCTGGAGGCAGACGCGGGTTTTCTGCCGCTCTGATGGCCTCCGGCCGGCAGGCAGGGACATGAACGAGCGCACCCGACGCAGCCGGGCAGTCGAGGACTACCTCAAGGCGATCTACAAGCTCCAGCAGGAGCACGGCCCGGTTCCGACCACGCTTCTCGCGGCGGAACTCAGCCGTTCGCCCGCCTCCGTGACCAACATGGTGAAGGGCCTCGCAGCGCAGGGCCTCGTCGCTCACGTCCCGTACCACGGGGTCCGCCTCTCCCCGGCCGGGGAAGCCGCCGCGCTCGGGATCATTCGCCGCCACCGGGTGATCGAGACGTATTTGATCGAGCGGCTCGGCTATACCTGGGACGGCGTGCATGTCGAAGCCGAGTGGCTCGAGCACGCGGCGTCAGACACCCTGGTGGATCGTATGGCCGCGGCGCTCGGCGATCCGGCGACCGATCCGCACGGCGCCCCGATTCCGGGCCCGGACGGGTCGATCGTGCAGCGAGACCTGCCTTCACTGACCGATCTTCCCGTCGGCACTACGGCCGTGATCCGAGAAGTCGCGGATGATGACGCGGAGCGCTTGCGGTTCCTCGGCGGCATCGGTTTCTTGCTCGGCACGGAAGTGACTGTCCTGGCCGCGTCTGAAGCGGACGGAGATGTGGTCGCCCAGGTCGACGGGCGCCGTCACAGGCTGTCGCAGGAGCTTGCCGCGGCGATTCGCCTGGAGCCCAGCTGACGGATCCCCGGCCCGCTCGGGACCGGGATCAACAGAATGACGATGGAGCGTTAGATATGGCGAAGAAGTTCAAGGCCGCCGGTGACACCTGGCGGATCCGCCTTGGAGGTCCCGCGGTCACCGAAGGGCACAGGAACCTGCTGTTCATGTGCGAAAGCAACGGCCAGAGGCCGTATCGGGTGGTCGAGATTCCCGACGACGGATCGGCAGATGATGGCCTGCTCGAGCGGATCGGGTCGAAGGACCTTGAAGCCCTGTTCGAACGGGCTGCGTCTCTGGGCACACCGGCGCGTTGAGCCGCGTCGATCTGCACCTCCATTCGCAGGCATCCGACGGAATTCTGACCCCGACCGAAGTGGTCAGGGCAGTCGCGAAGCAAGGTCTGACCGGGTTTTCGCTTACCGATCACGACACTGTCGCGGGCCTCGACGAGGCCCGGGAGGAAGCATCCAGGCTGGGGCTCGACTTCCTGGTCGGAGCCGAGCTGTCGGCCAATGAGCCCGGACGCTCGGTGCATGTGCTGGCGTACGGATTCGACCCGGCGCATCCCGAGATGCTCGAGTTCTTCGACGATTTCCGCACCGACCGGATTCAGCGGGCGGAGAAGATGGTGCAGTGCCTGAACGAACACGGCGTCGAACTCCACATGGACGCCGTCATGCGCGAGGCCGTGGGCGGTCTTCCGACCCGGGCGCATCTCGGCAGGGCACTGGTGGCGGAGGAGCTGGTTCCGAACATCCATGCCGCATTCCGCATGTGGCTCGCCCGCGGCAAACCGGCATTCGTCGAGAAGCGGCCGTCGCCACCGGCGGAGGTGTTCGGCCTGGTGCACCGCGCCGGCGGCGTCGCCGTGCTCGCGCACCCCGGGCGCGACTACGGCGAGGCTGACATCGAGCGCTACATACAGGACGGACTCGATGGAATCGAGATCCTTCATCCGGCAAACGGTCCCAGCGTGAGGGCCACCCTCGGACGAATCGTGCGCAAAGCGGAGCTTCTCCGGAGCGGTGGTTCCGACTGGCACGGGCCGGGTGCCGGCGGCGGCGAACCGGGCTCTCAACGAGTCCCGGAGAGCTGGATGCGGGCGATCGAACAACACTGACAATTCGAGGACGCACGATGTCGGAACGAAAGAAAGAGACCCTGATCATCATCGGTTCCGGTCCCGCGGCCTGGACGGCCGCGATCTATGCGGCCCGGGCTCAGCTCGATCCGTTCGTGATCGAGGGATCGTTTCATCGGACGATGGTGCCCGGCGGACAGTTGATGTTCACCACTGAAGTCGAGAACTATCCCGGCTTTCCGGACGGAATCACCGGGCAGGCGATGATGGAGGCGTTCAAGAAACAGGCGCAGCGGTTCGGTACGCGGTCCGAAATGGAAGACGTGGTACGAGTCGATTTTTCGGGCCACCCGCACATCCTGTGGACCAGCGGGGACGACGAATACGAAGCGGATGCCGTGATCGTCGCGACCGGCGCGAACGCCCGCTGGATGGATGTTCCCGGAGAGGAACGACTCGCGCAGAGTGGTGGCGGAGTGTCCGCCTGCGCCGTGTGCGACGGAGCGCTGCCCCACTTTCGCGACAAGGTGATCGCGATCGTCGGCGGCGGTGACAGCGCGCTCGAAGACGCGCTATACATGACGAAGTTCGCGAGCGAAGTAGTCGTGATCCATCGTCGGGATGAGCTCAGGGCGTCGAAGATCATGCAGGATCGTGCGTTCGAGAATCCCAAGATCCGCTTCCTGTGGAATACAGTCGTCACGGAAGTCGTCGGAGACGACGTGGTCGAGCGCCTTCTGCTGGCCAATCGGGCCACGGGAGAGGCGAGCGAACTGGAAGTCGACGGACTGTTCGTGGCGATCGGGCACGAGCCGAACACGGCATTCCTGGCCGGGCAGATCGAGCTCGAGGAAAGCGGTTACATCCGGGCCCCGACCTCCTGGCGGACAGCGACGTCGGCTGCGGGCGTGTTCGCCGCAGGCGATGCGATGGATGATTTCTATCGCCAGGCGATCACCGCTGCGGGGACAGGCTGCATGGCGGCTCTCGAAGCCGAACGGTGGTTGTCGCATCGCTAGAGGCATGGCTGCTCGATCGCCATCGGGTCCGCCAGACGGAACCCGGTGCCCGTTGCCCGGTTATACGCGACGTGGATACGCCGACCCGAATAGAGTGACGACGGGGCGATCGGGTACGAAGCGCGCATGAGTCAGAAGGAGATCGGAACCAGGGTGATGAGCGATACGAATACGGCCGGATCCACCGGCGCAGTCGTGAGTCTGAGTGAACAGGCGGCCGACGAGGTGAGGAAGTTCTTCGCTGCGGAAGGGCTCGACGAGAAATCCGGCGCGCTTCGCGTGAGCGTGCTCCCGGGTGGCTGCTCGGGTTTCGAGTACGGTCTCGAAGTGGACGAGGAGCCAGCCGCGGAGGATGATCTCGTCGTCGAATCGCAGGGTGTGCGGCTGTTGATGGATCCGTTCAGCGCGCAGTACCTGGCCGGGATCGTGATCGGCTACCACAGCAGTTTCAAAGGCTCCGGCTTTACGTTCGAGAATCCGAACGCGACCGGCTCCTGCGGCTGCGGCACCTCCTTCTCGGTCTGAGCGCCCCCGACGACGTCGGCGGGCTCGAGGTTCTCACCCTCCCCGTCGGCGCTTTTCAGGCGAACTGCCACCTTCTCCGATCCCGCGGCCCGGACGGAGCCGTACTGGTCATCGATCCGGGTGCCGAACCCGAGCGGATCGCCAGTGCCCTGGATGCCTGGGGCGTGGTCCCCGCCGCGATTCTCCTGACGCACGCGCACCTGGATCACGTGACCGCCGTCGGTGGCCTGGTGGAACGCTATTCGTGCCCGGTCTATCTCCATCCCGCGGACCTCGAACTGTACAGGGCGGCTCCCCAGCAGGCCCTGATGTTCGGTCTCCAGGTCGAGCCGCAGCCATTGCCCGATCGGACCCTGTCGGACCGACAGCTCCTGAAATTCGGCACGATCCAGCTCCAGGTCCGTCACGCACCCGGCCATTCACCCGGCGGGGTTGTGTTCGAGGGACATGGCACGGCGTTCGTGGGCGACTGCGTGTTCGCCGGTTCGATCGGGAGGACCGATCTGCCCGGCGGCGATACCGAGACGCTGCTCACCTCGATTCGCGAGCAGATCCTCACCCTGCCAGGTCAGACCGTCCTCCACTCAGGACACGGGCCCTCCACGACCGTCGAGCGGGAAGCCGGGTCGAATCCCTTCCTGGTTGGTTTTCAGGACCGGTGAGCGGATACGTTGAGCCGATGAACGGTCCAGATCCCGAACAGAGCGCCGGCACGGGTAGCACGGAGCAGGAGCCGGACCCGGGAACCGGGTCCGGCCCGATGAACCCTGGAAAACCGGGGCCGGACACGACGGTCCGGCTGGCGGCGATGAAGCGGGCGCTCGGCGACGCCGAGCGCGTGATCGTGCTTACCCACGACAATCCCGATCCCGATGCGATCGCGTCCACGGCCGGACTCGGATACCTGCTGCGCAAGGCCCTCGGACTTCCGGTCACCCTGGCGTTCGGAGGCATCGTGGGCCGGGCTGAGAACCGGGCGTTGCTGGACGAGCTCGACCTTCCGTTCGAGCGGGCGGAGGACCTCGAATTCCCTTCGACGGTGGCAGTGGCGCTGGTGGACACGCAGCCCAGGGCCGGCAACAACTCGCTGCCTCCCGGACAGATCGCCACGATCGTCATCGACCATCACCCGGTGCGGGCCGAAAGCTCGGCCGCCGCCTATTCCGACGTCCGCCCGGAGTACGGAGCGTGTGCTTCGATGATCGTCGAGTTCCTGCGGGCCTTGAAGCTGGAGCCGGATCGACAGCTGGCGACCGCCCTGTTCTACGCGATCCAGTCGGAGACGATGGATCTCGGCAGGGAGGCGTCAAAGGCCGAGATCGACGCGAGCCTGTTTCTGTACCCCCGATCCGATCCCGCCGCGATCTCGCGGATCCGGCACGCCCGGGTGCCGCGTGCCGTGTATCGGTCCGTGCACACGGGTCTCGAGAACGCCTGGAGTCGGGGCGGAGTCGTGTGTGTTCCGGCCGGTCGGCTCAACTACCCGGATATCGTCGCCCAGCTGGCGGACCTGTTCATGCGCGTGGATGGAGTGGAGTGGGTGATCGCGGCCGGACGTTACAAGGACGGGCTGTACATCAGCCTGCGGACTTTCGACCCGGGTGCTCATGCGGGTGACCTGGTCCGGGAGGTAGTCGGGAACCGCGGCTCGGCCGGAGGTCACGGTGAGATGGCGGGGGCTCGAATCGACGTTGGCCGGCTGTCCAGGGATGAGTACGAGGTGCTGCTGGAGTCGCTGTTCGAGGAGTTCTGTGGGCAGCTTGGAGTTTCGGATCAGCCGCGCGTTCCGCTGATCCAGACGGACACGGCAGGGGAGTTGGAACCGGCTCCGGACGGGGCGGACGAGACATGATCCGCATCGGCCTCACCGGCAGCCTCGGAGCCGGGAAGAGCACCGTCGGCCAGCTGTTCGAGGGGTGGGGCGCCGCCCGAATCGATGCGGACCTCCTGGCCCGGGAGGCGGTGGAGCCCGGCACCGAAGGCCTGGCCGGGATCAGCCGCGAGTTCGGTGCCGGCGTGATCGCGCCCGATGGATCCCTCGACCGGCGGGCCCTGCGGGGGATCGTATTCGCGGACGCCGAAGCACGGGCCCGTCTCGAGGCGATCGTGCATCCCGCCGTCGATCGACTGCGGGAAGAGAGGGTGCGACAGGCGCAGGAGAGTGGCGCCGGGGTCGTCGTGCTCGAAATTCCGCTCCTGTTCGAGAAAGACCTGCGAGCCGAGTTCGATGCGGTGGTCACGGTGGACGCTCCGCCGTCGATCCGACGCGCTCGCGTCGTCTCCTCGCGCGGCATCTCGCCGGATGAGTTCCTCGCGATGGAAGCCGCTCAGTGGCCCGCCGGCCGGAAGCGGACCGCGGCCGACCTGGTGATCTGGAATCCGGGAGACAGGGAAGCTCTCGAACTGGACGCTCGCCGCGTATGGGATGCGGTGACGGGCCCGCGATCGGCGTCGGAAGCTGAGGCC
>JAENXO010000188.1 GCA_016649455.1 Gemmatimonadota bacterium
CTCTCCCTGGAAGAGGCGGTGCGGAAGATGTCCGGGGCGACGGCCGCGATCTACCGGCTGGACGATCCCGAAGTCGTGGACCCGCCACGCGGTCTGGTGCGTGAGGGCTGGGCGGCAGATCTGCTCGTGTTCGATCCAGACGAGGTTCGCGATGCCGCCGACTTCGAGCAGCCGCACCGGCTCGCGGAGGGCATGCGGGCGGTCTGGGTCAACGGCGAGACCGCCTGGCGGGCAGGTGAACCGGCTGCAGAGTCCGGAACTGGAAGAATGCTCAGAGCACGTTGGTAGAGCTCCTACGGAGGCACCATGAACCGGCCCGTCGCTTTGCTGCAATCGCTTTCCGCTGTCCTCATCCTCGGGACTCTCGCGACTCCTCTTCGGGCGCAGGATGCTGCGCCGCTGCTCGATGCCGAGCGCAGGGATCTCCTGCATGAGGCCCTGAGCGGAGAAATCGCGAAGGACCACGTGATCCAGATCACGCGACACCATCGCATCCAGGGTTCGCGCGGCTACCGGGACGCGGCCGAATACGTACTGGCCCAGCTGCGGGCGTATGGATTCTCGGAGGAAGAAGCCTGGATCGAGTCATTCCCGTCGGACGGACGGGTTCGATACCAGACCTGGCAGTCCCCATCGGGCTGGGACATCGATCGCGCCGAACTGCGCATGATCGAGCCGTTCGACGAGCGGCTGGTCGGATATCCCGAGGTCGGCATGAGCCTCATCACCTACTCGAACCCCGGCGACGTCACGGCGGAGCTCGTGTGGGTCGGGTCCGGAACCACCGATGCCGATTACGAGGGCAAGGATGTGGCCGGAAAGTTCGTGCTCGCCACCGGATACGGCGGAGAGGTTCACCGACACGCCGTCCTGGAGCACGGGGCCGCTGCCGTGGTGGCCTTCCTGGACGACGACCGGGCGACGGAACACCCCGACATCATCCAGTACACCGGGATGTGGCCGCGGACTGAAGAGTTGGAAGACGTCACCTTCGGGTTCAACATCTCGAACCGACAGGGCGAGCGGCTCAGGCAGCTCCTGGAATCAGGCCAGCGGGTGGTGCTGCACGGCTTCGCCGAAGGTACCGGGCTGGAGCCCTTCTTCATGGACGTCGTCGTGGCCCGGATCCGGGGCTCGAGGCTTCCGGATGAAGAGCTCGTGTTCAGCGCCCACCTGGACCATCCGAAAGAGTCGGCCAACGACAACGCCAGCGGATCCGCTGCCATCCTCGATATTGCGCGAGCCCTGCGAGACCTGATCGAGTCGGGCCGCCTGGAGAGCCCCGATCGGACGCTCAGATTCCTCTGGGTTCCCGAATGGTACGGGCCGCAGGCCTACCTGGACGCCCACCCCGAGATGGCCGGCCCGGAGCTGGGAGGTTCGTGGCTCGCGAATCTGAACATGGACATGGTGGGCGAGAACCTGGAATTGCTGCACTCGAAGATGATCCTCACCCGAACGCCCTCGTCCCTTCCCTCCGCTTTGAACGACGTGGTCGCCAACATGGCGGCGATGATGGGTGACATCAACGTCCGCACGCCGCGCGGCAGTTTCTCCGCTCCCAACTGGCGTATGACTCCGTACAGCGGCGGCAGCGACCACATGCAGTTCATCGATCGGAAGATCCCGGGAACCATGCTGGGACACAGCCCGGACTACACGCATCACACATCCGATGATACGCCGGACATGGTGGACCCGGTCGAGCTGGAAAGATCCGAAATCGTGGCTGCCGCGACGCTGCTCTACCTGTCTGACCTGAGCGAACCAGAAGCGCTGGAGCTCGTGGACCAGGTGGGAGCCAATGCGCTCGGCCGGCTGGGCTCTGCGGCCCGGACCGCCAGGCAAATTTCCGGCGGCGATCCGGGACGGGAGTCCGAGGCGTCGAGCATGTTCGAAGCTGGGAACCGGGTGATCCACGAGGCCGACTGGACGGCGCAAACCGTCCGGTCCGTACTCCTGTTTCGGGACTCGCCCGCCGTACGGCGAGGCGTAGCGGAGTGGGAGTCGCGGCTCGCGGCACTGGGAACATCCATCCTGGGCGACCTCGGGGTGGATCCGGCGGCGGTGGCGGCGGGCGAGGGACCCGAAGACGATTCGCGAGTGCCGGCCCGCCTCACCCGGGGTCCACTCGACTTCGGTCTCCCCGCCAGTCGTCTGGACCCCGACGCCGCGGCCTGGTACGGCTCGCCGGAATTCCCGCTTAGCGGCAATGCGCGATTCGAACTCGTGAACTTCATCGACGGCGAGCGCACCGTCACCGACATTCGCAACGCCCTGAGCGCCGAATTCGGTCCGATTCCGACGGCGGCCGTCACCCGGTACGTCGAGGACCTGGTCGAGGTCGGTGCGGTGGAATGGGCCGGAGCGGGCACCGGCTGAGGGCAGACGATGCGGGAGTGCCGGGTGTTTGGAGAGCAGTCCTTGAGGGCCCGATGAAAGCCACCACGCGGAGACCAGGTGCGTTTTCCTCACTCCGCGATCCCTGGGCCCGCAATTGGCTTCTGGTCGCGCTCGTCCTGAACCTGGCAGCGGCGTACTTCTCGTGGGGCTTCCACCAGTTCGACGAGCACTTCCAGATCCTCGAATTCGCCAACTACAAGCTCGGCAACAGCCCCGCGTCAGACCTGCCCTGGGAATTTTCGATACGCAGATCCGGCCTTGGTTCCAGCCCGCCTTCGTCGTCATGCTGGCGAAGCTGATCGATGATCCATTCGTCCTCGTCTCCACGTTCCGGTTCATCTCGGCAATTCTCGGCTGGCTGAGTGGCTCGGCGCTTTCCGGCCCGCTGCAACAGGCCCGCGCGCTGGAGTGGAATCTCTATCGCTGTCCGGCAACGGAGGAAGATTGAGCCCGGCTGGTTACCGGGACGATCGTCGCAACTTCATCGAGGCCAGTGCGGGAGCTCAGAAATCCCAGGCGAAAATCAGCGCGAGGTAGTCCTCGCTGAATTCGCTCAGCTCGCCGAGGAGCACGCGACCGGTGTGGAATTCGAGAGCAAGTCGGAATTGCTGGCCCTGTCGGGCCAACGGCACCAGGAGCGCGCCCTGCACGGTGATCCCGGGGTCGTAGTCGTCTTCGTGGAACAGCTGGACATCGGTGGCGATCTGCCAGTCGAAGATATCCCACAGAATCGGATCGTCATCGCGATACTGTGCGCCGAATTGAAAGTAGAGGGCTTCCTGCCGGCCGGCTCCATCGTGGTACCCCACGCCGCCTTCACCATAGACCGTTGCCCCTCGCACGGGCTCCCAGGCCAGGCCGAGAGTGATGTCTTCGCGCGGATATCCGATCCGCTCTCGACCGGTGCGTTCGATGAACTCGTCACCGAGATGGCTGGACATGTGGCGGTAATGGAGCTTGGTCGACCAGGCACTCGCGAAGCGCTAGGAGAACAGGAAGCCATACCAGCCGTCCCAGCCGATATTTTCGAGGCTCTGGCTCGCGTCGAATTGACCGAAGAAGGCCCCTTCGACGGCAAATTCCCAGACCTGGCCACTGTACCCCGTGTAGCGCACCACGGGAACCCGGCCACCGAGACTCAGGAGGGTACGCACGTGCCCGCTGCCGAATTCGTCGATCAGGTCACTGCTCAACGCATGCATCACGCCCGCGCTGGTCTGCGGCCGGCGAGGATCAGCAAGATAGCTGGGATACAGTTGACCTGGCGGGCCTACGTCCCAACCCGAAGAGTCAGCCGCGGTTGCAGAATCAGTCCGGGCCTTAGAATCAGGCGCGTTCTCCTGCGCCAGAGCCGGCATCGCGCAGCCGAGCAGCACCAGGCAGGTGAGCCGCAGACACGATCGACTTTCAGGTAAGGTCAGGTCCGGCCGGCGTCGCAGATCCCCCCGCAAGGAAGCCTCCATGGCGGCGACTGGTATCGGCGTGCAAGGATGAGGCGACGAACGGCTCACACGGTACACGCTGGAGCCGGAGACCGAAACCGCGGGATGCTGTGAAGCAGGGAATACTCCAAATGGGCCCGGGTGGATTTGGTGCGTCGGACAGCATTGCGAGCACGCCGCAGGCGAGCGCAGCAACACCACCGACCTCACGCTTATCAGGCTGAGAACTGGGAATCTGAATCACGACATTTTGCCGGACTTATGCGGATAGATCGCGCGATCTGCCGGATTCCCAAACTGTCGATACGGCGTCCTGCAGGGGTCTACCGACAGTAGCCAGGATAGTCAACCGCCCGGAATCCAGTGACTGCTAGAGCGACATGGATCAGTTGGCTTCACGCTCTTCTACTCCGGCAGTCGGACCTCGAACTCGATCGCGGCCAGCTGCTCGGGCGAATACCCGATGCTCTCCAGGAACGGCAGCCAGCGCGGGTCATCGTGGATATTGTCGGCCAGTTTCGCCACCGCTATAAGCCCGAGGAGTGGTTCGTTGTACTCAGCAGCCCTGTCCAGCCACTCGAAGGCGCGATCGGCCTCGCCCCGGAACGCCGTCACCAGAGCGATGTGGTAGGCCCACCCTGGCTCGTAATTGTCGATCAGCTCGTTGAGCGCGGCCTCGGATTCCGCTGCCCGGCCCAGCGCGTGGTAGGCCACCGCCAGACCCATCAGTTTCCAGTTCTCAACGGACTCCTGCTGAATCACCGCCAGCGCAGCCTCCGGTTCACCCCTCCAAATCAGCGATACGCCGATCGCGTGCCGCATCCACGCAGCGTGCGGGCTCAGGGTAAGCGCAGTGCGCAAGGACTCAACGGCTTCGTCCGGCCGCCCGGCGATGAGGTAGTAAAGACCCAGTGAGCCATGAGTGAAGGCGTTCACCGGGTCGCGGGCGACCACGTATTCGCTGAGTGCGATACCCTCGTCGAGGCGGCCGAGTCTACTGAGCAGGGTAGCGGCCGCGCTTATGATAACGGGGTTGGTGGGCTCCAGGGCCAGCGCCTGTTCGAGATGCCGCGCCGCAGCCGCCAGGTCGCGGTCGTAGGCCATCGCAATAACGCCTAGCTGTGCTTTGGCTGGAGCATATTCCGGGTCGATCGCCAGCGCCCGGTTGGCAGCATCACGGGACAGTTGGTAGCTCTCGTCCAGGGGCCGGCGGCCGAATCTGGCCTGGAGGGGGTAGTTGCCGGACAAACCAGTCCAGGCCGCGGCGTAGTCAGGATCGATCTCCAGCGCCTGCTCGTACAGCCTGTTGGACTGCTCGAGGCTCTCGTCTGTCAGCTGGTGGCCTAAGTGCCGGGCCTGCAGGAGAAACGCGTAGGCTTCGGGATCGGTCTCCTCGACGGTCGGTGCCGTCCCCAGCATCGTGAGCTGCAACTGGGACACCACCTCGGCGGCGATCTCGTTCTGGATCTCGAAGATGTCATCGAACTCTCGATCCCAAGTGTCCGACCATAGTGGCTCATCAGAGTGTCCGTCGATCAACTGCGCGTCTATGCGCACGTTGTTCCCCGCTTGGCGTACCGACCCCTCGAGGATGTACTCGACGTTGAGTTGCCGGGCGATTTCGGGGATCCCCAGGTTCTGGCCCTTGAAGGCGAACGCCGAGGTTCGTGGCGTCACTCGCAGCTGGGGAATCTCGCGCAGCAGGCCGATCAATTCCACGGACATGCCGTCGGAGAAGTACTCCTGGCCCTCGTCAGGTGACAGGTCCACGAATGGCAGGACTGCGATCGAACGATCTTCACCGTAGCCCGGCAACGACCTCTCCTCCTGCATCCCTGATCGGTCGTTGGCCAGCATCCAGATGACTACGATGGCTGCGATGACGGCCAGTCCGATCA
>JAENXO010000618.1 GCA_016649455.1 Gemmatimonadota bacterium
GAGCCCACAGGCCCACCTGTATCCTCGAATGACGGTCATTCTCTTCTCCCGCCCGGTCCCTTGCGCAGCATCGTCCGATTCCACTGTATAGGTCGGCCGCGAACAGAACGGAAGGATGGCTCGATGACTCGAAGGACTTTGCCCCTCAGGCACTTCATGGTCCTGGCGCTGTTTGCTCTCGCCCCGGCGCCAGCGATCGCCCAGACGCTCCAGGCCCCGGAGGGCTGGATCGCCCGCCCGGAGAGATTTGTGGAGATGCCGCCCGGCTTCCACATCACGGCGGGGCGTGGCGTGATTCTGTTCAACCCCGGGGCGACGGCCCGTGGGGAATTCCGGGTCGAGTCGGAGGGATTTCTGTTCGATCCGCAGGGGACGGAAGGGACGTACGGCCTGATCCTCGGTGGCCGGGAGCTGGACTCAGACGCCCAGCGCTACATCGCATTCGAGATCGGCTCCGACGGGAACTTCTCCGTGCGCCGTCAGGCCGACTTCGTGAGCACCCAGCTGGCCGGCGGGGTCCACCAGGCGATCCACCGCTGGACCGGCGCGGACGTGACGGTGAAGAATGTGCTCAGCGTGGATGCGGGCGCGGCGATTGTCCGCTTCCGGGTCAACGACGACACCGTGGCCGAGCTGGCCCGGACTGCCGTCGACCCCGACGGAGTGATCGGGTTCCGGATCGACTCCGGCCTGAACACTCACATCACGACCCTCGACATCACCACTGATGCGGGGAGGACGGAATGGGCGCCGAAACCGCCGGAGGAGTGAGGATCGGCGTTGCTTCTGGAGCCCGGATGTTGCACCCTGTTGTTCGTCATCCCCGCAGGCGTCCCGGCCCGGCGCGCGAAATTGCACTATACCCGCCAGTGAGAACATGACTGATCCACGCTATACGAGACTCGCCGAGACCCTGATCCACTACTCCTGCGAGCTGAAGCCGGGCGAGAAAGTCCTGATCGAGGCGATCGACATTCCGCACACATTCACCAATGAGCTGGTCCGTGTGGCGCACGAAGCGGACGTGGTTCCGAACGTTCTCCTCAAGAGCAACGAGGTGCTGCGCAGCCTGCTCATGGGGGCCTCCGGGGAGCAACTCGAGGTGATGGCGCGGGGCGAGGAGACCGTGATGGACCTGATGGACGCCTACATCGGTGTCCGCGGCTCCGGCAACATCTCCGAGCTTTCCGACGTGCCCGGCGATCGGATGCACCTGTACGAGCAGCTGATCTGGAAGCGGGTGCACACCGATATCCGGGTCGCCCGTACCCGGTGGGTGGTGCTGCGCTGGCCCAGCCCGTCCATGGCGCAGCTCGCCGAGAAGAGCACGGAGGCGTTCACCGATTTCTACTTCGACGTCTGTACGATGGACTACGAGCGGATGGCGGAAGCGCTGAAGCCGCTGCAGGAGTTGATGGAGCGTACGGATCGGGTCCGGCTCGTGTCACCCGGCACGGACCTGAGCTTCAGCATCGACGGAATCCCGGCCATGCCCTGTGACGGAAAGCGCAACATCCCGGACGGCGAAGTCTACACGGCTCCAGTTCGCGACAGCCTGAACGGGACGATTCGCTACAACGCGCCGTCGGTGTACCAGGGCGTGAGCCACAACGACGTGTTCTTCCGGTTCGAGAGCGGGAAGATCGTCGAGGCGACCAGCACGAACACCGCGCACCTGAACAAGGTTCTCGACTC
>JAENXO010000486.1 GCA_016649455.1 Gemmatimonadota bacterium
AAAATGCCCCCGCCGAGCAGGACTACGAACACCACGACCTTGCCGATGGTCGCCGCGTCCTTGCCTCCCCCCACGCGTCGTACCAGGGAAAGGGCGTAAAGCACGATCACAGCAAGCGCGATTCCAACCCGCACGGCCGATTCGCGGAGCCAGCCGGACTCGATTCCGAGCAGCGGAAGTCCCCGGCCCAGTCCTTCGGCGGCAAAGGCGGCGAAGCCCAGGGCGTACAGCACGCCGGCGACGATCGACGCGAACCAGACGACCCAGCCAACGACGAACGCCACCTCGATGGAGAGTACTTTCTTCGAGTACGTGTAGACTCCGCCGGATTCCGGGAACCGGCGTGCGAGACTGGCGAAGCTGTGGACGGTGAGGAGAGCGATCACGCCGTTGAAGGCGAAGGCCAGGATCGCGGCAGGACCGGCCGTGGCGAACGCGACGCCGGCGAGGGCGAGGATGCCCCCGCCCACGATCGCCCCCACGCCGAGGGTGGTCGCTCCGACCAGTCCGATATGGCGCTCGCCGACCATCCTCACCGCCCGCTCGTGAATCGTAGAATTCGAACCAGGATCGAGTCTAACACACCGGGCTCTCGGGGGCGCGCGTGGAAGGCACCGTTGGACAGCCTGATGAGGATTCCTCACATTCGAATTCCGAGGCTGGCTCTCGAGAGTCTTTCGGCGCTTCCCGGCCCGGCGCGCCTGCACACTCGTATTCCTGATCAGGAGGACCGTAAGGTGAGAAGAACAGCTCTATTCGGATCGTGTCTCACGTTGCTGCTCGCCGCCGCCGGGTGCGACCAGCGAGTCACCGAACCCGCACCGGAGGCTACCGGTCCTGCCTTGAGCGCCATAGCCGGGATGGACGGTATCTCGGCAGCGGGAATCGACCGCCCATCGTTCCTCTCGCTGGCGGACGGCCGCATCGCGGATGGAGATCTGTTCAACCTGGGGGTCGATCCGACCGAGGCGATCAACCCGGACGACTACATCTGTCCGGCGTCCACGCCGATATTCGACATCTACAACGACGCGGTTGTCCAACTGATCGTTGAAGAGTTCGACATCTTCCTGTTCCTGTACGTCGACGTCTGGGCTGATCTGCTCCCGCAGTACGAGGCACTCATTTTCCTCGAAGCGGAGCACAAGCAGGAGTTTGGCTACGACGGCGAATTCACCAACGCGATCGACCGCACCAACATAGACCTGCGCCGATTCTCGGACATCCCGTCGGATAACCTCCAGGTCGTGCCGATGAAGGGTTCGATGCTCAATGACGCGGACCGCGTGGCGCGGGCGTATCAGTCGCCGCTCGTTCCGCCGTTCGGCGGGCTGTCGGAAGCCAACGCATACTTCGTGGCCGGTCTGATCCAGGATGCGCTGGACGCCTCAAATCTGCTCGACGGTGGGGACCACCCGCTGTTCAGCTTCAACGCCTTTGCCTTCAGCGGAAGCGCCGGTCTCGGAATCCCACCGAAAATTATCATGGGTGACGCGATCCTGAACGGCTACGCCGACCTCGGCTTCGGCGACGTGGCGCCCCAGGCGATTCTCGCCCACGAATGGGCGCACCAGATCCAGTTCGCCTACGGCTGGTACAATGACCCGGTCCCGAGCCTCGATCCCCCGGCTGACGCAGCCGAGGAGACCCGCTACAGCGAACTGATGTCGGACGCGTGGGCGGCGTACTTCCTGACGCACAAGCGGGGCGCGACGATGAACCAGAAGCGCGTCGTGCAGTTCCTCGAGGTGTTCTATCAGATCGGAGACTGCGCGTTCTCAGACCCCGGTCATCACGGCACTCCGAATCAGCGGATGAAAGCAGCGATGTGGGGGTTCGACCTGGCCGACCAGGCACAGGTACAGGGGCACATCATGAGCTCGCAGGAGTTTCACGACGCCTTCGTGGCGAACTACCTGAGCTTCATCCAGCCGGACGCCTGAACTGGAGCGAACGGGAGATCGGCAAATCGGTTGCTGATCTCCCACAATGGAAGTTGTTGACAGCGGCGCGACCCGGGACTTAGCCGGGTCGCGCCGCTGTCCTTCAGCAGATGCGGAATCCGCGATGCCGAGTGGTTATCATACCCGCCGATTCCATCGAGGGGAGAGGAAGATGAAAGTACTCGTAATCGGCGGCACCCTGTTCATCGGCAAGCGGCTCGTGCGACGTCTGCTCGAGGAAGGACATGAGGTAAGCGTCCTGCACCGGCGCTCCGTACACGAGTACGGGGCTGAAGTCGGAAATCTCGTCGGCGACCGGAACGACTCCGAATCGGTCCGACGCGCGCTCTCCGGGCAGCGGTTCGACTGGGTGTTCGACAACGTTTAC
>JAENXO010000495.1 GCA_016649455.1 Gemmatimonadota bacterium
CGACGTCCGGCAGTACGACCGCGATCCGGGAAAGAACCTCTTCCTTCGATACTCGCACTCGTTCGGATCCCTGCGGATTGGAGCGTTCGGCATGTTCGGGGATGAGAAGGCGGACGAGGTCCGCAATCAGACCTGGGTGTTCGGACCCGATGCGTCCCTTGCGCTCGGAGACCTGTGGGAGGTGAACGGTCAGTACCTGTACCGATCCGACGATGACCCGTTTTTCGGAATCGAGGGTGCCCCTACCGATACGGAAGTGCACTCGGCGCTCGGCGAGGTCCTGTGGTGGCCTTCGGGTCGGGCGGGACGCTGGACCCTGTCCGCGTTGTACAACTGGGTGCATTCAGACCAGGCTGTCGTGACGCTGCGCGTCGGGGAGGGGACCGCTGAGAATCCGTACATCTCCGCCTACAATTTCGGAGCGCTGGGGGCGAACTGGCTGTTCTGGCGGAATCTGCGACTCACAGGGGAACTCGGCTGGGACTTCGAGCAGGACTACGCGCGGCTCGCGCTGGGGTTCATCGCGGCGTTCTAAGCCGTTACTCGCAGAGTCCCCTCTCGGCGACCGACCGGACGATATCGATCGCGGAGACGATTCCGATCAGCATCCCGTCGTCCACGATCAGCACCCGGTGAATCCGGTTGTCGAACATCAGGCGGGCTGCCTGCTGCACTGGAGTGGCGGACGTCATCGACCAGACCGACGGAGTCATCGCCTCGGCTACGGTTCGCCCTTCGAGGTGATTCCATTCAGGCCCCTCGGAGGTCTCGATGCGCTCCAGCACGTCCGCGCCGGCGTCGTGCCAGAAATCCGTGAAGTAATACGACGGCGGGGCATCACCCTCGAATTCCCTGGCATCCTCTACTTCGCCCCACTCCGTCTGGTCCTCTCGATGCCGGGGTGAGCCTGGGCTCGTCGATTCAAACTCGAGCAGATCGCTCGACGAAATCACGCCGACAAGGTCAGTGCCGGCGACGACCGGCGCTCCGCTGATACGCTTGGACGCGAAGACCTCTGCGAGCTCGTGGAGGTTCATCTCCGGGCTCACGGTAACGAGGTCCGTGGTCATGATTTCGCGCAGCGTCAACATCTGTCGTTCTCCCCTGTCCCATATGGATCGCAGCCTCAGACAAATATACATCAAAACGAGGCCAGGGGAGAGGGATCAGAGCTGTCCAAGCCCTCCCGAAACGGGAAGCTCGACGCCGGTCACGTACGAGCTGGCGTCCGACGCCAGGAACAACGCCGCCGCCGCAATCTCATCCGGCCTGCCGAATCGGCCTCTGAGAACAGGCGGTCGAGGTCTTCGGTGCGCGAAAGGCCGCCTCGGACGGCGTGCGTGTCGGACCCCAGCTCGTCGACAGCCGCCGCAAGGGTGTCGGAATCCCGGCCGGGAATCGCGATCTACGCCCTTCGCGCCGGAGCGCACGGGCAATCGCTAGACCCCCCCCTCACCCCCGGCACTCCACCAGCACCGTCGCGATTTCGTGTGGCCGCAGACGAATCCGGAAGCCGCCCCGGCTCGAAGGAAGCAGCTCGCCCGGATCCTCCAGGTGATTGGCCCGGCGGGCTACGATCCCGGGACAGGCGGTCGCGACCTCGGCCTCGGTGGATTCGCCTCCCCACTCCACGATGCGAACCACGAGATCTTCGCTGTCCTCGGCGCGCTTGACCCACTCCACTCCGACCGTCGGATGGTCGGTGGACAGGAACGAGAAACTGCTGCCGAGTCGCCCCCGGTGCGACGGCTCGATGCCGGCGACCAGCGGGACGCTGTATTCGGCTGCGAGGCGATGCGTGCCCGCCTCCAGCCAGTCTCCGGCATGCGGGTAGATGGCGTATCGGAAGCTGTGACGCCGGTGGTCCGGTCGCGATTCCGGCGACGTCGGGGATTGCAGCAGGCTCAGCCGGAGCGTGCCTTCCAGGTACTCCCAGCCGTGCCCGCTGTCGGTGAGCACCGAGAACCCGTACCCGTGGTCGGAAACGTCAGCCCAACGCTGTCCCGGCAGTCCGGCATCCGAGCCTCCGATGGCCGCCTGCGATCGACCCGAGCGAGCGATCGTTCCGTAGGGGATCTCCCAGGTCGCCGAATCGGGCGCAACTGCGGGCTCGAAAGCCACGGACAGCTGTCGGCGGCCCTCATTCCATTCTACTTCGCTGCGAATTTCCAGGAATGGGGCCGACCGACCGAGCACGAACTCCTGGCGAATCGTTGACGAGCCCCACTGCCTGAGGATCGTCATGGTCGCGGCTCTCGCCGTGACCGAAGAGGACAACGAGAGC
>JAENXO010000509.1 GCA_016649455.1 Gemmatimonadota bacterium
GCTGGGCCTCTCAGGCGGACAGCAGCAGCGTCTGTGTATCGCCCGCGCGCTGGCGGTCGAGCCCGAGATCCTGCTGATGGATGAGCCGGCGAGCGCGCTCGATCCGATCGCGACGAGCAAGATCGAGGACCTGATCGGCGAACTGAAGCAGCGGTACACGATCGTGATCGTGACCCACAACATGCAGCAGGCGGCGCGGGTAAGTGACTACACTGCGTTCCTCTACATTGGTGAACTCGTGGAGTACGACGACACGGAGCGGATTTTCACGAATCCGGGCGAAGAGCGTACCGAACAGTACATAACCGGCCGGTTCGGCTGACCCCACGGTCCGCGCGGAGCGGACCGTCGCACGACGAGGAGCATCGATGTCGCACAAGGTATTCGCCGAGAGACTGGAAGGCCTCGAGGGACGGTTGCTCGAGATGTCGCACTCGGTCCAGACGCTGGTCGAGGACGCGGTCCGCTTTGCCCTCACCTCGGAGGGCCGCGTGGAGTCCAGCCTCGAGGCCGACACCAGGATCGATTCCGAGGAAGTCGGGATCGAGGAAGAGTGCATCGAACTGCTGGCCCTGCACCAGCCGATGGCAAGCGACCTGCGCCTGCTGCTCACGATCCTCAAGATCAACTCCGACCTGGAGCGGATCGGGGATCATGGCGTGAACATCGCGGAAGCGGCGGCACGGCTCCAGAGATCATCGCAGCCTCCGGCAATGCCTCCCGAAGTGGAGGAAATGAGCCGGATCGCGCTGGAAATGCTCCGTGACGCGATGGATGCCCTGGTGCATCGGAACGCGGCCGAAGCGCAAGCCGTGCGTGCGCGCGACGACCATGTCGATGCACTCCACGAGTCGGTGTTCCGGGTGATGTTGACCCACATGCTCGAGGCTAACATCTCGGCCTGCCTGCAGGTGATCCTGATCGGACGGAACCTGGAGCGGATCGCGGACCTCGCCACCAACATTGCCGAGGATGTGGTGTTCATGGTCGAGGGAATCACGGTGAGACACGCAGGCGCCCCGGAGGATACCGGGGCTTAGAACGCCACCTGCAGATTGAGCAGGAACTGCCCGTCCGCCAGGCGCGGCCCGGTATTCGTCCGATCCAGGGCCATCTCCTGCCCGGCCAGTGTTCCGTCCAGTCCGAACGCGTACTGAACCCCGAGCTTGCCGACCAGGCCCGGCAGGATGTTCATGCCCAGCACGAGGAACTTCGTGGTCTGTGCCGCGTCCGGCCCTCCGACTCCCCCCGCCGTGCGGAAGCTGTCGTAGCGGGCCAGCAGCTCCGCCGCGGCCCACAAGGTGAACGATCCCTGCGCGTACCAGCCCTCTGAGCTGGAGTCCTCGCCGCCGGTGTGGCTGAAGTCGGTGCGTAGATACTCGCCGGCCACGGCAAACTCGCGATACGCGACACGGGCGTTTCCGCCCCAGCTCATTCGGTCTCCCGTGAATTCGGTCAGGACCGGGACCGGATTCGCGACGCCTTCTTCCGGGAGCGACAGGGGAAGCGCGACCAGCGCGCTGTCTTCCGAGAATGCGAAGCTGGCGCCGACCTCCCACACGAAGTCCTCGAAGAACTCGAGCTCACCCACCGAATTCCAGCCGGCCCGGGCGGTCCACAGGAATCCGTTGCCGTCATTTTCCCACGACGGACCGTTGCCGTTGTACACGCCGCCCGCGTAGTTCAGGCGCCCTTCCATCGCCGCGCCATGCAGACCCAGGCCGAGCTGTCGGCCGGGAGCCAGCGCGAGCGATCCCTGGAACCGCTCGACGAACGGAACGTCGGCCTTGTTCTCGATCGCCTCGCTGCCGAACCGGGATCGCTCCAACCCGACCCCGAGCTCGAGCAGGTCGTCCTTGATCGCGAAGCCCAGGGCGGCATCCAGCAGACGGATCGATTCCTCCCGCCTGTCCACTTCGACTCCCGCCAGGTAGTCGAACACGATCCCGACCTTGCCGGTGGCGCCGAGACGCGCGTCGTACAGGGCGAATCCATCACGCCCGCCGGTGGCCGAAGACTCCAGCCGGAATCCGGTGCGCAGCAGGCCCGTGACGTCCAGCGTCGGGCCGTCCTGGGCCCGGAGATCTCCGGGCCCGGCGAACGACAGGATCAGCGTTACACAGGCGACCAGGTGAAATTGGCGGTTCATCAGTCTCTATTCGATCCAATCGAGCCGGTCTGAGGAAGCGCCTCGGGATAGAGGAACTTCCAGCC
>JAENXO010000543.1 GCA_016649455.1 Gemmatimonadota bacterium
CAGGTGGATCGTCTGCACACCTTCTGGCGCGCCGAGGACGGTCACCAGGAGTATTTCGCGCAGAACGCCGGTCAGCCGTATTGCGTGTTCGTGATCGCGCCGAAAGTAGCGAAGCTCCGGGATCAGTACGCCCACAGGCTGAAAAGCTGATCCGACTGCAAGGAGACGAAGATGCACATCCCGCCGTTCGAGATGGAGCGCTGGCAGTCACTGTGGGAGAATGAGGTAAAGCACAATCTGTCGGAGAGCGGAGTGGCACCGTTCACACTCGCGGAGCTGCGCGACCTGACGGGAATGGACCCTTCGGACACGAGTCTCGGATACGGTCATACGGAAGGCTCTCCGCTACTGCGAGAACGCATCGCGGCGCTCTATCCGGGGGCGACGGCAGCCGAGGTTCTGGTTACCAGCGGCAGTGCCGAGGCGAACTTCATTGCCTGCTGGCGCCTGGTGGAACCAGGCGACCGGGTCGTGATCGTGACGCCGACCTACGGCCAGACTCCGGGTCTCGCCGTAGGTCTTGGCGCCGAGGTCGTCGAGCTTCCGCTCGAAGAACATCTGGGCTGGCAGCCAGCACCCGGTGCCGCTGCGGAAGCGATTCGGGACGGCACGCGACTCGTCGTCGTCACCAACCCGAACAACCCTACCGGCGCAGTACTGTCTCCGGCCTCGATGAACGAGATCACGGCGGCCGCCGAGCGGGTCGGCGCCTGGATCCTGGCGGACGAGGTGTATGCGGGAGCCGAGCTGACCGGTCCGGTGACTCCGACCGCGTGGGGCCAGGCGAGTCGAGTCGTGGCCACGGCGTCGCTGTCCAAGGCCTATGGACTGCCTGGACTCCGTATAGGTTGGCTGGTGGCCCACGCCGACTGGCGAGACGAGATGTGGGCCCGGAAGGACTACACGACGATCGCGCCGTCCGTGCTGTGCGACCGTCTCGCTGCTGCCGCGATGGAGCCGGAGATCCGACAGCGGATTCTGGTTCGTTCCCGGGGCATCCTCACTGACCACCTCACGATCCTGTCCGACTGGATCGCCTCGTTCGATGGGAGTCTCCGTTTCCGACCGCCCGACGCCGGCGCGATTGCACTGATCGGCTACGACCTGGAGATCGATTCGGCGACCCTGGCCGAGCGACTGCGGGTGGAACACAGCACGCTCATCGTTCCAGGTTGCCAATTCGGTCGAGAGGGGTTCTTCCGCATCGGGTTCGGCTACTCCGAGGCGCATCTGAGAGGGGGGCTGGCGGAACTTTCCTCTCTCCTCGATCAGCTCGTCGAAACACGGCCGACCCCGACTCCGTAAGGAGATGGGAGACGGCCCGACGATGGGCCACTGGATGCACGCAAGGAGTTGAACGATGCGCAATCCCGGGACCGCAGCGGTTCTGAGTGTTCTAGTCCCCGGTGTGGGGCAGTTGTACAACGGGAAGATCTGGCGGGGTGTGTTCTGGCTGATCATCACGCCGGGCTTGTGGATCGGGTCCGGCGGATTGCTGGGCTGGATCTGCCACGTGATCTCCGCGATCACGGCCTACAACTTCGCTCGCGAGAACCCGCACCGCTGACCTCTCTGCGGAGGCGCCGGACCTGATCCGGCGCCTCCGTCAGTTCCGCCGGGATTCTCTCGCGGTCCCGGCTCCCGTTGGTACCTTGCCGCGCGCCGATTATCTTGGCGTCCATGCTGCGACTTCATCCCTACGAGTATCATCGGCCCGAGTGCCTCGCTGAAGCCCTGTCTCTGTTGTCGGAGCACGGGGCGGCCGCGATGCCGATCGCGGGCGGTACGGATCTCGTTCCGAACATGAAGCACCGACTCTTCACCCCGGAGCACCTGATCTCGCTGCGGCGGGTTCCAGAGCTGAGCGGTTTGGAGGAGGAAGATGACGGCGCATTGCGTATCGGGGCGGGAGAGAGCCTGGACGCAGTGAGTCGCGATTCCGCTGTGTTGGCCCGGTGGCCGATGCTGGCCTATGCCTGCGCCAGGATTTCCGGCCCGCAGCTTCGGCGGGCAGGCACGCTCG
>JAENXO010000026.1 GCA_016649455.1 Gemmatimonadota bacterium
GCCCGTGATTGCCGGAATACCGGAGTCCGGGCTCAGCCGCGGTGGTGGCTCCAGTGGCCCGAGGCGAGGTCACAAGAGGGTTCTACAGTCTGCGCTACCTGTCGATCGTGGCGGTGGCTACGATGGCGCTCGCCATGGTCGCGTGGGTCGTGCAGGACCGGCAGCTGGCACTCGCCGCCGGTGTCATGGGCCTCTACGCGCTTCACCTGATCAGCATTCGCTACATCCTGGACAATCAACAGCGGCACACGCAGGCCCTTCAATCCCAGTGGGAGCTGCTTCAGCGCCTGGTAGACCCGGACGAGCCGGCACACGAGGTCATCCGCCAGGCGGCAAGCCTGGAAAACGGTGGCGAAACCCGGCCCGCAGCTCGACCGGAATCGATCGACATTCTCGATCCGCGTGTGAACCTCGCGCGGAGAGTTCGGCCCGCCGATCGGTCGGGTGACCTGAGTCACGAGGACACAGGCTCCCGGTCGTGGCCGCCAATCGGCCTTCCCCTGTCTACGATCGACTCGGCACCAGACCTGGCAATCCCTCCGGGCCTGGACATGCCGGACCTTCCGGCGACCGGCGTCGCCGCTTCCACCGGTTCTTCTTCTGTGCAGGGGTCGAAACCGGGTGGAGCCGGCGAAATGTCGACCGATGATCGGTTCGTGGTAACAGAAGTCCCGATCCCTCGCCATTTCGCTCTGGGAACAGTCGCTCTGATTCGCCAGCTCCTGACTCCGCCGGAGGTGGCGCGAATTCTGATGGAGCAGCGACGCCAGCCGGACAAGCGATTTGCGACTCTCGCCGTCGAGATGGGACTGCTGGGAGAATCACAGCGGGAGGAACTGCTGCTCGCTCAGCAGGAAGGTCTGTTCACTGAAGAAGAGATGCGGCAGGCGCGAGAGGGGCTGCACCAGTTCCGCGAATCCACGGCGAGGGCGCTGTCGGACCTCGACTGATCCCCGCTAGCTCCTTTCCCCGATCCGAACCCGCTGCTCGGCCGCCTTCATCGCCGGAACTCCCGTCAGCAGAGCCACTCCCAGCGTGATCCCGAATGCAAGACCGATTTCCTCGAGCGTCGCAACCCGGGGAACGCGACCAGGGAGACCGCTGGCCAGGTATCCGCGGAGTGCCCAGCCCTGGGCGACCACGACGAAGCCTAGACTTCCGAGCGCTCCGAGCATGAACAGAAGTCCACCGATCGACGTCGGAATCTGAGCGGCATTCTCCGACTCGAACTCCGGGTAGAATACCCCCCAGGCAAGTGCCTGCGCCGTAAACGCGAGGCTCAGACACAGAATCGACCCGAGTGAGAGCAGGAACAGGGCGCGCGGCACCCCGAGCACGAGGTTTGTCGTTACCGTGAGGATAAGCGCCATCCCGGTCAGTGGAATCGCGCCGGTCCAGAACTTCGACGCGAGGATCTCCGACGCGGGTACGGGCGAACTTCGCAGAAGCCACAGGGTCCGGCCTTCCAGGCTGAACGCCGGAAACACGAATCTCGCGGCGATCGCGGCGAGAACGAAGCCGGTCAGCGCCAGGTTCAGAAACAGCACGAGAGTGGTCAGATAACCGGAAATCGTCGTTCCGGTTCCCAGTGGAAGCGCGCGCATGTTGTAGACGTACACGACCACGAGCACTGCGAGGATGATGAGCTGCGACCACTGCGTGGGGTCCCGGAAGAACGACCGAACGTCCTTCAGAATCAGCTCTCGCCGCCGAATGCCGAGAGGAGCCAGCAGCCATTCGAGTCCCCGCCAGCCGGCAGTGCGAGTGAGCCGGTTCTCGTCTCCCTCCTGCGCCCGCGTGAAGCAGATCGCGTACAGACGCTGGTGGAGCATCGCCCCCAGAGTCGTGAGGCCTGCCGCCGTGGTCCACAGCAGCAGCCAGGTGAGCGGATCGGAGCTTCCCTCCAGGGCTCCGACCAGGGCATCCGCCGTCCACTGCGACGGAAGCCAGGTGGATGACGGTCCGCGCAGCGTCTCAAGGAAGTCGACCAGATTGCGATACGATTCGGGGTCCACCAGCCGTTCCGGCCTGAGGACCCTCAGCACGAGTACGAGAATGGCGGCCGACCCGATCCCGATCACGGCGAGAATGTCCCGGGACCGGCGTGCCGGGAATATGCGAACGAGGAGCAGGGTCAGGGCGCTGCCGACGGCCGCAGGGATCACCAGGAAAGGCACCACGCTGGCGGTCGCCACGAACGCGAACCCGGGACCGGTGCCGTATGCCCTCCCGTAGGCAGCCAGCGCCGGCACGAGAAGCAGCACCACCATCCACGAAGAGCTGATCATGGTCTCGCTCAAGCGCGCGAGATACAGGGAAAGTCCGTCCACCGGAGTCGTCCGGATCGCCGGCAGATCTCTGGCCAGGAAGAAACTGGACAGGGCTGCGATGACGTTCGACAGGAGCAGGATGCCCAGGAAGATCAACAATCCCAGCGCGAGCAGCCGCGAGGCGAGCAGGGGGCCGACGTCCTCGACACCGCGGAGCACCGTGAGGAAGCGAACCAGTGTGAAATACACGAACGGCCACGCGGCAGCTCCGACGCCGAGCAAGAGGAGAGCCCGGCCGGCACGACCCCGCGCCCCGGCGCCACGTCGCCGGGCGGACCGCCACTTCGGTCCCAGCAGCAGGAGAATTTCACGAACTACTTTCAACCGAGATCTCCCAGGACCGCGGTGATCTCATTCCCCGTCGCACCGCGAGTGATCTTGAGAAAAATCTCCTCTAGCCCGGCATCCTTCGTCTCGGCAGTCCTCCGCAGATCCGCCAGCGATCCGGACGCCGCGACTCGTCCCCGGTCGATGACTGCGAGCTCATCGCACAGCACCTCGGCGAGCTCCAGCGTATGCGTCGACACGAGGACCGTTCCGCCCTTGTCCGCGTAGGCCCGCAGCAGGCTTTTCAGCAGTCGCGCCGACCTCGGATCCAGTCCGACCATCGGCTCGTCGATCACGAGAACTTGAGGTCCATGTACGAGCGCCGACGAAAGTATGAGCTTCTGACGCATACCATGGCTGTACGACTCGACGAGCTGGTCCCGCCACGCAAGCAGGTCCCACAGCTCGAGCAGTTCGTCGATCCGGCGCTCCAGCGCGGGTCCCGAAATGCCGTGCAGACCTGCCGTGAATCGAAGCAGCTCGGCCCCGGTGAGCTTCTCATACACGAATGGCCGGTCGGGGACGAAGCCCAGGATGGCCCTCGCCGCCATCGGCTCCCCGGCCATGTCGTGCCCCCCGATTCGAACCCTGCCACCATCGGGCTCGAGTATGCCCGCGATCATCCGCAGAGTCGTTGTCTTCCCGGCGCCATTCGGTCCCAGGAGGCCGAATATCCGCCCGGCACCGATCGTCAGGCTCACACGGTCCACGGCCAGGAATTCGCCGTAACTCTTGGTCAGCGCCTCCAGCTCGATCAACGCGTTCCCTCCCTGGATTCCGATTCGCTGTAGAATGCCAGCTCGAAGGCAGTGCGCTCGAATCTCAGCCCGCCGGGCTCCTCGGCTTCGAGCACCCGGCCGTCCTCGTCCACCCAGACCGGAAGCGCCAGGGCTCCCTCGATCCGTTCGATCCGCCATGCCCGGACGGTGTCCTCGCGCATGGAGATCCACTCGTCGGTGTCCGGATCCGTGTCGGCGCTGTCGGCCCAGACCCGCATCTCTGATTCACCGACCCGGAGCACGGTCTCACGGGACAGCGCCGTCACGGGATCGAACAGAACCAGGGCCACGGAATGGCCCGATCGCCTTGCTGCCTCATCCGACGCAAATCGCAGCGGCCAGCTCCCCGCGAGCTGTGGCCGGTCGGATACCCGCCGGCGGCCCCCGGGCTGCAGCGACATCACGGTGTCGCCTTCCATGTGCAGCTCCAGCCTGGAGGTGTCGGGGCCGATCATGCTCCGAAACACCAGGCTGTCGAGCCGGATCCCTGCGTCCAGCCACGCTACGAGATCGGTTTCCGTACGCGCCGCCGCCCCGAGCTGCCGAACCTCCCGCACGGCCCGTTCGCGGAGTACGAACCCCCGGCCTCCCGACAGCGTGTCCAGCTGCCTGCGCGCCCAGCCGGCGCGCTCACTCCCGCGGTAAATCGCGTACCAGGAATCCCCGGGCGGCAGACTCCGGGCGGCAACAGCGAGTCGGTCGGCCGAGGAGACGTGAGTCGTCCTCCACGCGTGGACAGATAGCACGGTTGCCCACGCAGTGAGTATCGCGGCTGCGAGGTACGCCCGCGTCCCGGCCCTCCGCATCACTCGAGGGCTCCGGATTCTCCGGAACATGAGGACGCGGCTGCCTCACGGGCCCGGGCTTCCTTCAGCGCCGCCGGCACGTCTACGTCGATCGGCGCCATGAGATCGACGGCGACCTCGGCACCGACGAGACCGGCCGTCGTGAGCCGGCTCCAGACCGACTCCTCTCCGTCGAGCTCGAGCGCCAGTTCCCGGGCAACCGTTCCCAGCAGGACGGGATGACCGGACCTGTCGCGGTATCGCACGCGAACGAGATCAGCCGATCCGCGACGCCACTCCTCGACGACCGAGCGGACCGCATGACACGTCACCCCCGGCTCATCGCCGAGCAGAACCACGACCGCCCGGACTGCCTCAAACCCGGCCAGGCGCTCGAGGCCTGCCGCCAGGGAGGAGGCCCGCCCCCGGCGCCATTTTCCGTGCTCCAGTGGAATCACGTCGTGTCGGGTGAGTTGGGGAACGAGCGCTTCAGCGTCGGATCCGACCACGACGACACAGGGACGGAGCCCCGCCTCGCGTGCGACGGAGACCGCGGATTCGACCAGCATGCCGCCGTTCCATGGACGAAGCAGCTTGCTCAGCCCCGGCATGCGGGAAGATCCGCCCGCGGCGAGAACCAGTCCCGCAACTTCGCCAGACCGCGCGGGCGGGATCACTGGTCGTGACCTTTCGACTTCGGCTCGCGCCAGTGACGAACCACCTGGGCCAGGATGGACAGAGCGATCTCCCCCGGTGACTCCGCTCCGATGTCGAGCCCGATCGGACCCTGGATTCGATCGATCCGTCCGGCGGTGACGCCCCGCTCCCTCAGCGCCTCGCGCCTCAGACGTTGTGTTCGACGCCCCCCGAGAAGGCCGACATAACCCGCTCCAGCCTCCAGAGCCGTCTGCAGCGCCGCGACGTCGAGGCGCTCTTCGTGCGCCACGACCGCCACGGCCGATCGGCGGTCGAGATTCAGCTCCCGAAACGCTTCCCGGGGCGACGCCTGGATCGTCGCGACTCCGGACTCCAGGGCCAGGGCTGCGAGCGTCTCGCGGGGCTCGACGAGCGTAAGTCGGATCCCGAGTCGCGCGGCCAGGCCCGCGAGCTCCAGGGCGAGCGGTGTCGCACCGACGACGACCAGGTGATGCGGACGCAGCATCGGCTCGAGAAACACTTCCAGCCCCGGTTCCAGGGAAACGACCCCCGCGGCACCTTCCTCGGCCAGCGCCTGTTTCGCAGCCACGACAACGGCCTCGTCCCGCCCGGGATCGCCGAGGCTCCCGACCGGGTCGCGCGTGGCCGTGATCAGCATCCGCCGGCCCACGACCGGATCGGACAGTGCGGTCGCGAGCACAGCCTCACCGCCGGATTCGAGGACGTCCTCCAACTGTCTCCAGACCTGGTCTGTCGGATCATGCGCCTGGATCAACACTTCGATCTCACCGCCACACGACAGGCCGACCGCGGTTGCGTCCGAATCACTGATTCCGTAGCGCACGATCCCTGGCGGAGCACCCCGGGCCACCGCCGACAGGTGCTCTCGAAGGTCTGCCTCGACACAGCCGGCCGAGATCGAGCCGGCGGTCGCTGTCCCGGGTCCAGCCGCGAATCGGGCCCCCGGGGCTCGAGGGGCGGATCGCCAGGCTCGGAATAGAACTGCCACGCCGACAGATTCGCCGGTCACTGCACAGTCGCGGAGGAAGCCGCGGACTTCAGTCACGCTCATGTCGTCGAATGTTCGGCGGAGTCGTGCCGTCGCGACAGGGGCCACGCGCTTGACGGCTGACGCGGCCGCGCGGCAGGTTCGCCCCTCCGTCCGACACCCCGGGAGGCGCGATGGCAGTATGTCTCGAAAAGAGCTTTTCGGTCGACCGCGACACTGATGTCGTGTGGCGCTTCCTCACCGACCCGAAGAACGTCGCTTCCTGCCTGCCGGGAGCTCGTCTGCTCGAAGTCGTGGACGATCGGACGTTCCGGGGAGAGGTGGCCCTGAAGTTCGGCCTGTTCGGCCTCACCTTCAGGGGACTGGCCCGTTTCACTGAACTGGACGTGGAAAAGCGGTCGGCATCGCTGGAAGCCGCCGCATCCGAGATCCGCGGCTGGGGAGATGGCGAGATGCGGATGCGCAGCCGCCTGTCGTCGGACAGCGGGCAAACGCGGATCAACCTCGAACAGAGTTTCCGGATCACGGGCCGGCTATCGGGAGTCGTCGCTACGAGCCTTCTCACAGGGGCGGCGGAGTTCGTGCTGTCCCGGTTTGCCTCCTGCGTCCGGACACGGATCGAGAACTGGGACGGCTGACAGGCGTCAAACCGTGCGGTGGACCTCCTTGAGCTGTCCGTCCGGCAGCAGTATGAACATCCCCGATATTCCGAGCGCCTGCTCGTGGCTTCCGCCGTAGACCACCGCCGCACTGCCGCCCAGTGAGCGCGCCGCTTCAAGCGCCTTCCCCGCCCTCCGCAACAATTCTCCGGACTCAGTCACCTCTTCGTCATATGCCGCGATGCCCGCGTTCAGGTGAATTCGGCCTTCCCACGGAGCGGGCTTCGATTCGATTTCCTCGAGCACCCGATGGGCGAACGAGTATGCTCCCGCGACGTCCTCGCCCTGGAGCAGGACGAGAAACGTCTCGTCGTCATACCTGCCCAGCACGTTCATCGCCCGGGTAACGCTACTCAGGGCCAGCGCCGTTTCGCCAAGCGCCGAATTCACCACGCCCGGCCCGTTGACTTCGACGTGATCGGCGAGATCCGAAATTTCGACCAGAACGACCGACAGGGGCGAATTCCGGCGCGCTCCCGCAAACAGTTTCGCGAGAAAGAACTCGAGGACTTCGGGCCCTGGAAGCAGACCCAGCTGCTCGCGGGCGACGTGGTCCGGCGCTGCTCGATCCCTGTCGGCCAATTCACGCTTCCAGCCTTCCGAAATGATGCCGGCACCCAGGGCAGCCGCAGCCAGCGTGACGACAACGGCGCCGAGTGCCGTCATGTCCACGGGGATCCCGTCCCGAAGTCCAATCGCGAATGTCGTTATGAGAACTGGAATCGCGGCCCACAGAAGGCCGTACAGGGCCCCCTTCCAGCCGAGAAACCGGGTGGCAAGAAACACCGGAATGAGTCCGAGCAACCAGACCAGGTTGATCGACGCGCCCGCTCCGGGCGGAGCGGCGACGCGTGCCACGATGGCCACGAGCGGCGCCAGAATGCTCAGAACGAAGGGAATACTCGGCATTCTTCCTCCCCCACCAGCCGGAGACGGCAGCCGGCCGCCCCGCGGCCCGTTGACTTCGTGTCCGAGGCCGTAGGTCAGGCCGACTCGGGCGTCAGCCGCCCGAGTCGCGGAGCGTCCGGATCTCCTCGGTCAGCCTGGGTACGACCTCGAATGCGTCACCCACGATGCCGTAATTCGCAACGCTGAAGATCGGTGCCTCGGGATCCTTGTTGACAGCCACGATGACGTTTGCCGTCTGCATTCCCGCCAGGTGCTGGATCGCGCCGCTGATCCCGATCGCGAAGTACAGGCTGGGAGACACGACCTTCCCCGTCTGGCCGACCTGCTCACCATGCGGGCGCCAACCCGCATCGACCACCGCGCGGCTTGCGCCGAGCGTCGCCTGCGGTCCGAGAGCATCCACCAGGTCGTCCAGCATCTTCCAGTGCTCTGGCGCCTGCATTCCACGCCCTCCCGCAACCACGACATCGGCTTCCCGCACATCGAGGCGCTCCCGCGAACCACCCTCGATTCCCGAGACTCGGGTCCGGACTTCGCCGGGCTCCAGATCCAGGGCTTCCGCGACTCCGGCACCTTGCTTCTTCACCACCGGAAAAACGTTGGGGCGCAGGGAAATCAGAGCTGGAGTCTCCCGGAATCGGAGCCTTGCATAGGCCTTCCCCGCATATACAGGCCTGGTCACGACGATCGACCCGTCTTCCACGTCGAACTCCGTCACCTCGCTGGCGAGTGACCGGTCCAGGCGGCCGGCGACTCGCGCCGACAGGTCCTTCCCCTGAGCGGAGGCCGGAAAGACGATCGCAACCGGAGACATATCGCCGGCAATCGACTCGATCGCTCGCACGGCGGAGTCCGGATCGTAGTTCGCGAACGCCTCGTTTTCCGCCGTGAGAATGCGGTCTGCTCCGTAGCCGGCCAGTTCCCGCGCGGCGTCCGCGGACCCGGGCCCGCCGAGCGCCACGGCCACGACGTTTCCTCCGAGCTCATCCGCGAGAACCCTGGCCGCCGACACGGTCTCCCGCGCCACGGGACGCAGAGTCCCATCCCTCATTTCCGCGTATGCGATCACGTCCGCCATCAGAGCACCTTCACTTCCTGTCGGAGTCGCCGGACCAGCTCGGGCACCGCCTCCGCGCCCTCTCCCACGATCTGGGGCTCAGGCCTGGCCGGCGGACCGGTCAACCCGACCAGTTCGAGCCCCCCGTCGACCAGCGCGACATCCTTCTCCTCGAGCGGCTTCTTCTTCGCAGCCATGATGCCCTTGAGACTCGGATATCTGGGTTCGTTCAAGCCCTTCTGAGCGGCGATTACGCCTGGAAGCTCGAATTCCACCACTTCGTGTCCGCCCTCGATCTCCCGGCGCGCGATCGCGCGACCATTCTCGATTTGCAGGGAGACGACTACGGTCGCACAGGGAAGGCCGAGAAGCTCCGACACCATCGCGGGTACCTGCATTCCGTCATCGTCGATCGCCTGCTTGCCGAACAGCAGGAGATCGAACGGACGGCCCCGAATCTCATCGGCGAGCGCCCGAGCGATCGGCAGGCCGTCCAGCGATACATCCGCGCGAAGCAACACAGCGTCGTCGGCGCCCATTGCCAGCGCCTGCCGCAAGGTCTCGCGGGCTTCATCTCCGCCGACCGTGATGACGGTGACCTGGCCGTCGCCCGCAGCTTCCCTGCGCTGGATCGCCTCTTCGATGGCGTACTTGTCGTACTCGTTCATGTCGAATTTCACACCCGAAGGATCAATGCTCCGTCCGTCGGCGGCCACGCGAATGCGGGCCTCGGAATCCGGCACGCGCTTGATGCAGACTATCGAGTTCATTCTCAGCCCCTGAGTCGTCCGGTTTCTTCGTCTGACAGACAGAACAGCCGGCACGACACCAGGTCCACCAGGTCATCCGTGACCTGGATTTCCGTGATGATCCGGTCTCTGTCTTCGTCGTCCTCGGGCCGGGTCACCCGGAGCTCGACCAGGCGGGAAGCCAGCCACAGCAGGAAGTCGTGCGCCACGTCCCGGTGCTCGCGATCCCTGTCGGGTTCTCCGTTTTCCGAGCGCGGCAACAGCGCAGCGACCAGTGCGAGGAGACCCGGAAACACCATCTCCGTGAGCTCTCCTCCGGAGATGCGCTCCTCATCCGTGAGCTGCTCCCAGTTGAGCTCGTTCCAGTACAGGTCGCAGGCTTCCTCGAAGAGGTGACGGCGGGACGCCGGAGCCGTAGGCCGGAGCACGATATCGTCCGGATCGAGCTCCCGATCGAGAATGCGCCGCAGGGCTCGAAGTCGTTCCTCTACCAGCGTCCGAGCCGCCAGATCGAGTTCCGGGGGTCGGTCCACCGGGGAGTCGATGCGCAGGGTTCCGGGGTCCGTCGAGGAGCTCTTGTCAGACATCGAGTCGTTCATTCGTCACCTGGTTCGAGGGAATGAAGCGAAGATGCGCTCGCCGTGCCGACGCGGCAAGAAACGAATCAACCGTCCGAGGGTCCGGCGCTGAGAGCCCTCAACATCTCCAGGTTCCTCCGGTCCGACGCTGCGGGATCGTCTCCCTTCGGCGTCTCGAGGATCCCTGGCACGTGCGCGACTCTGGAGTCCCTGAGCAAGCATCCGAACGCTTCAGTCCCGATGTTTCCTTCGCCGATGTTCGCGTGGCGGTCCCGCCGGCTCCCCAGAGCGCCAACCGAGTCATTGAGGTGGAACAGGCGGAGGCGATCGAGTCCGATATCCCGGTCGAAAGCGTCGAGCACGGAAATCGGATCGGACTCGAGGTCGTACCCGGCCGCGAATACGTGCGCGGTGTCCAGACACACGCCCACCCGATCCGACAGCTTCGCGGGAATCCGCTCGAGTATCAAAGCCAGTTCGTCGAACCGGGACCCCAGAGCAGTTCCGGCACCTGCCGTAGTCTCGAACAGGACGGTCGGGCCATCCGGGAACGACGCGAGCGCTGCCGCGACGGCCCGAGCATTCTGATTCGACGCTTCAGCCCGGTTTCCGCCCGTCGCGTTGCCCGGGTGCGTGACGAGGAAATCCAGTCCGAGCAGCGAGGCCCGTTCCAACTCGGCATTGAATGCCGAGATCGACCTGGCCAGGAGATCGTCCCGGTCCGTCGCGAGGTTGATCAGATAGCTGTCGTGCGCCACGGTCGTCCGGATCCCCGCTTCGATTACGCCGGCCCGGAATGCAGCGGCTGACTCATTCGAGATCCTGGAAGCGGACCAGCGCTGGGGCGCCGAGGTGAAGATCTGCATCGCATCCGCCCCGATATCGCCGGACCGGGCGGGCGCACGTTCCACACCGCCTCGCGTGGAAACATGTGAACCGAGTGGAGCATCTCCCGCCCCGACCCGGTCGCCTTGCCCCGTCCTCGTCGGGTCCTCTAGCATCCATTCTCCGATTCGCTGCAACGCCCGTTCGAAGGGACGTGTTCTGGAAGATGCGAGCATGCGATGTCGTAACGCGCTCCAGTCGCCACAGGCGCGAATATGGGGCCGGTCCGCGGATCGCCGCCATTCGAGCCGGGCGGACGGTCCGGTGATCGGACGCCGGAGTCCGGGCATGGACGTGGTCGACGAGCCGACGCTCGTGCGGCGCGTGCAGCGAGGCGACGAAGCGGCATTCGGCGTGCTCGTGGAACGGTACCTGGATTCCGGGTTCGTGGCCGCGATGGCGGTACTGGGAAATCCGCATGACGCGGAAGACGCGGTACAGAACGCGTTCATTCGGGCGCTGGAGCGAATCGATCAGCTTCAGCCGGGAAGTCCGTTCGGTCCCTGGTTCTACCGGGTATTGCGGTCCACGGCACTGAACCTGAGACGGCGCGAGGTCCTGAGGTCGCATGAGGAAATTCCGGCCTCGGCCTCGATGGGATCGAATCCGGCGAAAGATCTCGATCGTGGAATGACGCGGGACATGGTCCTCGAAGCGCTGGCGGAGCTGCCCGAGATGCAGAGAATGGCGGTGACGCTGTACGACCTGGAGGGATACAGCCACCGGGAGATCGCCGGAATCCTGGGAACGGCGGTGGGCACTTCGAGAGCACACGTGCACCACGGTAGGAAGGCGCTGAAGAATCGGCTGGGAGAGCAGAGTTTCCCGGCGAACGAAGAAGAACGGAAAGACGAAGCGAGCAGATGAACGACAACAGCCGGGGTACACGGGGATGGCCGAAGTGGCTGGAGACCCTGCGGCCTGACGAGATCACGAGGGCGCGGCTGAACCGCTCGATCGCGGATGCCGCCGCGCCACTTCTCAGTGCGCGCGAGTTGACCTGGTGGGAGGTGGCGTCCGACTGGGCATCACTTCTCACGCCGGTCGCGGCAGCCGTCGCTGTCCTGTTCGCGGGGCTCGCGCTGGGAGACCGTCCGGTGGCTCGATCTGAGGCCACGATTGCGGTATCCGCCGAGGCTCCCCGGCTCGAGGAATTCGTCGACTGGGCCTCCGCCGAGGAATTCCCGGCCGCTTTCCCGGAGGACTCGCTGACCAGCCTGGATGTCGTTCTCACCTCAATCACGACGAACCCGTGAGTTCCGGTACTCCGGGAATCCGGGTAGCCCTGCTTCTGCTCGTCACGCTCGCGGCCGGGGCCGCAGGCGGCATCGCCGTCGATCGGCGGCTCGAGGCACCGGCAGAGCTGAATCCTGAGACGACAGAGCGGGAAGGCCGGGGTGAGACGACGATCGAGCGGTTCGCGGATGAACTGGGCCTGACTACCGAGCAAAGAGACCAGATCGCACCGGTGCTGGAAAACACCCGCACAAGGATGAGCGAGGTGTTCGACCAGGTCCGCCCCGAGTACCGGAGAGTGGTGGACTCGGCCAGGGCGCAGATCGAGGCGGTCCTGACCCCCGGGCAGGTGGAGATGTACCGCACGCTGCTCGAAAACGAGAATGAGGATTCAACAGACAGGACGGCTGAGTCGTCCGACCGGAAGTGATACCGCGGTGTCCGGCGTCCAGGGGAGTGAACGTGAACCCTCCCCGATATCTTCCCGCAGCGCAAAGGGAATCAGACGCATGGCGGCGCGGTCGAACATTCGGGGTGCAGTTTCGACCCTTCGAGATGATGGTTCCGGACAAACGATCACGCATTCATATCCCGGGCGGATCCATGGCACGTGAACGAAGAGTTGGAAGGGCCGCGGTGCTGGCACTGGCGGCGCTGGTAGTGGGAGCTGGGGAGGTGCGGGGGCAGGAAGGCGGGGGGTGGCAGTCCGGGGTGGAAGCCCGCGGGGTGACGCTGACGGAGGCACTGGA
>JAENXO010000508.1 GCA_016649455.1 Gemmatimonadota bacterium
CGACCTGAACGGCTGGAGCGTCGAGCCGTTTCTCGGAGCCGGGGAGTTCTACCAGGAATACGGTGACTTCGAAGTCGAGTTGACCGTACCGGCGGGCTACGTGGTGACGGCCACCGGGACGCTCGACAACGCGGGGGACGTTCTCACCTCCGATCAGCGTGAGCGGCTGACTCGATCGGACGGATCGCCGGACGCCGTGGCGGTGATCACGAAGCAGGAAGCCCTAGAGAACCGGACGCAGGTGACGCCGGGCACGAAGACGTGGCGGTTCTCGGCCGAGGAGGTGCGGGACTTCGCGTTCGCCATGGCCCCTGACTTCCGCTGGGATGCGAGTGACTGGAACGGGATCCGGATCCAGACGTTCTACCGGCCCGAGGCGGTGGGCTGGGAAGAAGCGAACCGCATGTCGTGGGTCACGATCAAGCACTTCTCGGAGCGGCTCGCGATGTATCCGTGGCCGCACGCCACGACGGTCGAGGGCCCGAACGAGGGCATGGAGTACCCGATGCTCACCTTCGTTCCCGACCCGGGGGACCGGGAGGCGCTGTACTGGGTGCTGACCCACGAGTTCGGACACGAGTGGTACCCGATGCTTGTCGGCTCGAACGAGCGCCTGCACCCGTGGATGGACGAAGGCTTCAACACGTTCATCGATATCGGCTCGGTGGAGGAGTACTTCGCCGGGGACGAGTACGGCGACTGGATTTCGAAGCAGCCGCTCGAGGAGTGGGCGATCCACTCCGAGCCGGGCCATGAACTGGCGATGGCCCTGCCGCCGACCCAGCAGCAGGACCTGTACTGGGCCGCATACTTCAAGCCGACGTTGATGCTCCACCTGCTGCGGACCGAGGTGTTGGGGCCCGAGGTGTTCGATCGCGCTTTCGCGGAGTACACCGAGGCCTGGAGCTTCAAGCACCCCGGACCGGCGGACTTTTTCCGGGCGATGGAAGACGCCGCGGGAGCCCGGCTCGACTGGTTCTGGCGCGGCTGGATTCAGACGGCGGCAAGGCTCGACCACTCGGTCGAGGCCGTGTGGCCGGGCGACGCGGAACACCCGCCGTGGATCCAAATCCGGAGCCGCGGTGAGATGATCATGCCTGTCGAGCTCGAGCTCACCTGGTCGGACGGACGAAAGGAAACGGTCCGACTGCCGGTCGAGATGTGGAATCTCGGACCCGATTTCGTGTACCGACTGCCGGCCGGTTCAGGGCTCACCCTGGTGCAGCTCGACCCGCGGCTGGTGTATCCCGACGACGACCGATCGAACGACGGATGGAGCCGCTGAACGGCCGGACGTAGAGCCCGGTAGAGTTCGGCGGCGGCGGGTTCGGCGCCCCGGTGTCCACCATGTTCTGGCAGGACATCGGACCGACCGGCGGCAGCGTTCGGCTCGGAAAGGAGCGGTCCAGCGGAGGTCGGTTTTTTAAAAAAATCAATTCCGCCACTTGTCGCCGGCGCCTCAGCCCCGGGACCACTTCTGTTCGATCTTTCGCGGTATTCCTGATCGTCCAGTGATATCCGCTCGCACCTGTTCACAGAGAATCCACAGTCAGCCGGGAGTTTTCCACAAGAAGTCAGGATCAATATTTACAATGAGTTACGGAACCGGCGACGGGATCGCCCGGCATTCGCCGACTTGCAACTGAACAGACGCCGGCGTAGTGTGGGAAGCGTCGGCACAGGGGAGCGGAGATCACGTCTCCGGCCAGTTCCGTACCGGCCATTCTCAACCACGCCATACGGCAATTTACGACTTTTGGGGGAAGGTCCGTCTGTCATGCACGATTCCCGGCCCGTCGAACTCGTGCTCGAGCTTCCGGCAGATGTTGCCGACAACATCGAGGACCTAAAACGCAGGGACCCCGAGTATCTGAGCCGGGTGATCCGGCATGGTCTCGCGAGACGCGCCGTGTTCCAGGAACTCCGCCGGTCCGCCGCCTCCCCTGGCTTCTTCGGTGACGTTTCGACCGACCGGAGCGCTTGACGCCTCTTCCGCTGCTCGCTACATCCGCAGGTGTGTCGGCCACATGACGGCCGTTCCACGAACTCGCGGCTTCGCCAGGCGGAATCGAATTTGAGTGAAGAGCCCGAAGGGCTGCAGCGGGACGAGTCTGACACCGAGCCCCCGTCAGAGTCAGAACTCAGGGCCAAGTATCTGGAATACTGTTCGGCCCGGATTTCTGAAGTTTTCATGTCACTCTCCGACGAACGCACC
>JAENXO010000147.1 GCA_016649455.1 Gemmatimonadota bacterium
GGCCCGGCCCAGGAAGCCAAGGCGCAGGCGATCGTGTTCTTGTTCGCATTAGCGGTGTGTGGCGGGGTGGCAGCGCTGTTTATCTTCCTGGCTGGCTGAATGGGCCCGGCAGGACTCGGCGTCGAGCGCAGCGAGACACTGAGCACGCGCAGCGTGCTCAGCACCTGCGACCTCCGAGATAGTGACGGTTGTGGAGAAGAATGGGCCCGGCAGGACTCGAACCTGCGACCTACCGATTATGAGTCGGCTGCTCTGACCAACTGAGCTACGGGCCCGCAACCCCATCTTGGCCTCGCTCCCCTGCCTTCGGCAACTCTCCGCGACAGACCCTTCTTGCCGTGCACCGTGCACCCGGGAACATTGGGCGGCATGCGTATCGTAATCGTAGGTGCCGGCGAGGTCGGATACCACGTCGCTGAACGGCTGTCGAAGGAGCAGCACGACGTCGTCGTGGTCGATGTGGATCGCAGTCGTCTCGACTACGTCGAAACGCACATCGACGTGGCGGTCGTCGAGGGCAGCGGTGTCAATCCAGTGGTGCTCGAGGAAGCCGGCATCGATTCAGCCGGTCTTCTCCTGGCGGTAACGAGCATCGACGAGGTGAACCTCGTTGTGTGCATGGCCGTTCCGGCGCGCCCGGACCTGGTCAAGGTGGCTCGCGTCTCCAATCCCGACTTCTATCGAGAGGGCGACGCCCTGCATCCGAGCCGCTTCGGGGTGGATGTGCTGATCAACCCGGAACGTGAGCTGGCGGTAGAGACCTTCCGGCTCCTGCAGTCTACCGCCGCGACGGACCTCGCGGTCTTCGCCGGCGGCGCCGTCCAGTTGATCGGTCTCACGGTGCTAGAGGGTGCCCCGGTTGTTGGGCGGACGCTGGGTGAACTGCAGGTCGCCAGCCAGAATCGGTCGCTGCTGGCAGTGGCGGTCGAACGTGGCGGCGAGACGATTATCCCGGACGGCAGCACCAGGCTTCGGGCACGCGACCACGTGTACGTGGTTGCCACCGAGGAGGAAATCCCGACCGCGCTCGAGTTGAGCGGACACGCCCTTACGGAGCTCCGGCGAGTGCTGATCGCGGGCCCGAGTCGGGAGGCCTTCTACCTGGCGCGGCTTCTGGATCAGCACGGCGTGCACGGTACGATCCTCGTTTCTGACCCGGAGATGGCCCGGGAATTCGCCGAGCGGCTGGAGCACACGCTGATCCTGCAGGGGGACGCGACCGACGTGGAGCTGATGGAGTTCGAGGGCGCCGCCGAAACCGACGCATTCGTCGCGCTGACCGAGGAGGACGAGGCGAACATCATCTCGTCTCTCGTCGCCCGGGACCTGGGCGTAAGGCAGATCATCACCCTCGTCAACCGGACCGACTATCTCCCGCTCGCCCGGCGAATCGGCCTCGAGACCGCGGTCAGCCCGCGAATCAGTGCGGCTAACGCAATTTTGCGCTACGTGCGGCGGGGAAGCGTGAACCGCGTGGCGGTCTTCAAGGACTCTGACGCGGAGGTAATCTCGTTCCAGGTCAGCGAAGACTCACCGCTCATTAACCGTCCGCTCGAGGAAGTCGACTTTCCCGATCACGCGATACTCGCGGCCATCGTGCACGGAGATGACGTGACCATCCCACGCGGGGCGGACAGGCTCCAGGTCGGTGACGAAGCGATCGTGTTCGCGCTTGCCGATGCGGTGAGCGCTGTTACGATGCTGTTCCCGAGCTGATCGGCCTGTGTCTTGAACTACCGTCACATTCTCCACCTGCTGGGCGGACTGCTTATCGCGGTGGCCCTGGCGATGCTTCCGGCCGCGGCGATCGGCATTCGTGACGGTCTGACCGAAGCATGGCTCGTCGCGATGGCGATTCCGGGACTGCTTGGACTGATCCTTTGGTTCTTGTCGCCGAAGCACCCGGAACTCAACGCACGCGAAGCTCTCACGGTCGTCGGCCTCGCGTGGCTCGCGATCGTCGCCGCCGGCGCGATTCCGTTCATGACCACCCGGGTCGCACCGTCGGTCGCCGGAGCCCTGTTCGAATCGGTGTCGGGGTTCACCACGACGGGCGCCACGATATTCCCTGTAATTGAGGCTCTTCCGCCCAGTATTCTCCTGTGGCGCAGCCTGTCCCACTGGATTGGCGGGATGGGAATCATCGTGCTCGGAGTGGCGATTCTCCCATTGCTGGGCGTCGGAGGCGCGCAGCTGTTCTTCGCCGAGGCCCCCGGAATCACTACCGACAAGATCCGGCCCAGGATCGCCACGACCGCCAGGCTGCTGTGGGGGGTTTACGTAGGGCTCACAGGAGCCCTCATGGCTGCGTACCTGGTCCTCGGCATGTCGTTCTTCGACGCCCTGAACCACTCGATGAGCGCTCTCGCCACGGGCGGATTTTCCACCCGTACCGCATCGATGGGCTACTACTCGGCACCGATCCAGTGGGTCACGGTGCTGTTCATGCTCCTCGCCGGTGTGAACTTCACGCTTCACTATCGGGCGCTCACCGGAAAACCTCTGGCGCTGTTCCGGAACGCGGAATTCCGCTGGTATCTCACGTCTGCGATCCTGGTTTCCCTCGTGTGTTTCGTGGTGCTCGGCCTGTCCGGCCGTGCCTGGTCGATCGATCTGGCGCGAGACTCCGTGTTCAGCGTCGTCTCCATTCACAGCACCACCGGATTCGGGACCGCGGACTTCGGGGCATGGCCGGTCCTCCTCCAGTCTCTCATGCTGGCACTGATGTTCGTCGGCGCGATGGGCGGCTCGACTGGAGGCGGATTCAAGATGATCCGGGCCGCGGTGGTCGCTCAACACGTGCTGGGTGAGATCCGAAAGGTCCTTCACCCGAGGGCCGTCATCGTCACCCGCGTCGGCGGGCACCCGATCCGGCAGGATCTCGTGCTCAAGGTTCTCGCGTTCCTGGCGATGTACATGGGAACCCATGCGGTCGGAACGGCGATTCTCGCGGCCCTCGGAAGCGACCTGGTGACCGCCCTCAGCGCTTCGCTGGCGGCGCTGTCGAGCATCGGGCCCGGACTGGGTGAGGTAGGACCGGCAGGCAACTACGGGCACATGACCAACACGGCACTTCTCGTCCTGTCGGGGCTGATGTTGCTGGGTCGGCTCGAGTTCTACACGCTGCTCGTGTTGCTCGTCCCGAGCACCTGGGCCCGCGGGCACCGGACTCCGCGCCCGAAGCTGACCGGGGTTCGGAAACGGCTGCGCGGCTGGCGAGGGGAAGCCGATCCGCTGAGTTCCTGGCCGCCGATGACGGAATAGTCAGTCAGCCGGGTGGCCCCGGACCTGCATCACGTACCGAACAGTCGATCACCTGCATCTCCCAATCCCGGAACGATATAGCTATTTTCATCTAACCCGCTGTCGAGAGCAGCGGCGTACACCGGAACCTCCGGGTGATCGTCCTGCATCTTCCTTACGCCTTCCGGAGCGGCAACGATACACATCAGGCGAATGTCCCTCGCGCCCGAGCGCTTGAGGAAGGTCACCGCGGCGCTGGCGGAGCCGCCGGTGGCCAGCATCGGATCCGCCACGATGAACAGACTGTCCTCTGGATCAGGTGGAATCTTGAAGTAGTAGTCGATCGGTTCGAGCGTGTCGTGGTCCCGCTGCAGCCCGATGTGTCCGACCCGCATCGTGGGGATCAGCTCCAGCACTCCATCCACCATGCCGAGTCCCGCGCGGAGAATCGGCACGAGCGTCAGGCGCTCCCCCATGACCTTCTCGCCCCGTGTGACGGCGAGCGGAGTCTCGACTTCGATGGGTGTGGTCTGCAGATCCGCCGTAACCTCGTACGCCAGCAGCATGGCGATCTCGTCCACCAGCTCCTTGAAGATCTTCTTCGACGTCGAGGCGGATCGGAGCAGGGATACCTTGTGCCGCAGCAGGGGGTGCCGGGTCACCACGAGATTCGGATGCTCCGGATCTCGGCGGAACGGAAACGTCGTGTTCGCCATCAGGCCTCAACTCGAATCAGGTCCGGCCCGGGAAACTCGAACAGCCCGACGACCGCGGCGGCGTAGCCTGCAGATTCCCACTCTGACACCAGTTCCGACGCGTCCTCAGAAGCGACGGCCGCCAGGAGACCGCCCGAAGTCTGAGCGTCGCACAGCAGTATGCGTACTGCCTCCGGCACGGACTCGGCCCACGAGGTGAAGGGCTCGACCGAGTCACGGTTTCGACGCGAGCCCCCCGGTACGCAGCCTGCGTCGGCCAGATACTCCGCGTCCGGCAGGTACCTCGGTGCCCCGGCGAACACTCGCGCGGAGACGTTCGAGGCCTCGCACATCTCTCTCAGGTGACCCAGGAGACCAAACCCCGAGACGTCTGTCAGCGCGTGGACTTCGTGGCCCTCCAGCAGATCCGCCGCGGTCGCGTTCAGCTGTCTCATCGAGCGGACGGCTGCCCGGATCGCAGGGTCATCCGCCAGATCACGCTTGATCGCGGTGGCGACCACGCCAGTGCCGAGGGCCTTTCCCAGAACGATCGAGTCTCCGGGCAACGCGCCTGATTTCCTGAATATCTCATCCGGGTGCACCAGGCCGAGAGCCACCAGACCGAATTTCGGTTCGGGGTCGTCGATCGAATGGCCACCGGCGATCACCACCCCGGCCTCCGCACAGGTGTCTGACGCTCCCCGGAGAATGCCCGCGACGGCCGTGGCGGGAAGAGATCCCGCTGGAACGCTCAGCAGGCTGAGTGCCAGCACGGGACGGGCGCCCATCGCGTACAGATCGCTGAGCGCGTTGGCGGCCGCGATGGCCCCGAAGTCATCCGGGTCGTCCACCAGTGGCCCGAAAAAGTCGACACTCGCCACCAGCGCCCGGTCGGCGTCCAGGGCATACACGGCGGCGTCGTCCGGGGTCTCGAGCCCGACGAGCAGGTGCTCGTCAACCCCGGCGGGAAGAGCATTCAGCACGGCGCGCAGGTCCTCCGGACCCAGCTTGGAGGCTCAGCCGGCGCCGCGGGAGTACTGCGTCAGGCGGACTCGCTCCGCCGCGGGTGTATTCATGGAGGCCAAGCTAGACGACGTCCGACCTTTGCGGCAACGGCGCGGGAGGCAGCATCTTCCTGTGAGCCGATCCTCACGGGAGGTGGAAATGAGGATCCCAGGCCGGCGTGACCCGTCGGAACTTCGCCGCGACATGGTAAAGAGCCAGATCCGACGACGCGGCATCTCGGACCCGCTCGTGCTCGAAGCTATGGTGGCAGTCCCTCGCCACGCATTCGTACCCGACGCCATCCGTCATGCCGCGTACGGAGACCGCGCGCTCCCGATCGGGTTCGGCGCCACGATTTCCCAGCCATACATCGTCGCTCTCATGACGGCCGCGCTGCAGATCGACAGACAGGGACTTCGTGTGCTCGAGATCGGCACCGGATCGGGCTACCAGGCCGCCGTACTGGCGGAATGCGGGTGCGAAGTCTATTCGATCGAGCGGGTGCCGGCCCTTCACGCACGGGCATCCGAAGTCCTCCAGGCGGAGGGATATGGCGACCGTACTCACCTTCGTCTCGGCGATGGTAGTCGCGGCTGGCCCGAAGAGGCGCCGTTCGACAGGGTAATCGTCACGGCAGCGGCCGGCGCTGTTCCCCCCGCCCTGCTCGAGCAGACGGATGCCGACGGTCTGCTCATCGCTCCCGTGGGAAGCGACCGGGGACAGGTGATACGACGGTTTCGCCGACGCGCAGATGAGTGGGAGCCCACCGACATCGAAGGCGCGCTGTTCGTTCCCCTGATCGAGGATCCCGACGGAAGTGCGGACTAGCGGAGCTTCCGGCTACCAGTTCTTCTCCAGCCGCGGATCCCGACCCTGGTTGCGTTCGAGCCGTCGGGACTGGACTTCCCGCTCCTGCCCTGCAGCTGCGTCCAGCAGTCTCTGGGCTTCCTCCGGAGTCATCGGCGCGTTGCCGCCGTCGCCGCCTGACTGCGGACCGCCTGCCGCCTGACCGCCCCCACCACCTCCGTCACCCGAACCGCCACCCGAGTCGTCACTGTCCAGCCAGCGCTCGACGAGCTCGAGATTCCATCGGGCATCCTCGGCGTCAGGGTTCTCCCGCAATACGGCTCGGAAGCCGTCGCGCGCCCGGACCAGTCGGTCCCGCGGAGTTCCTTCGTCGACTGCACCGGTCTCGCCGGCCCGCGCCGGCCCGGAAGCACCCGGTTCGCGGTTTCGTGCGGGCGACTCGGGATGGCCAGACACCGCGTACGCCAGAGCCAGATCGTACGTCGCATCTTCGCGCTCTTCGGGCTCTGAAGTCTCGAGCGCCTGGCGAAGCGGAGGAGTCGCGCCTTCCCAGTCGCCCGCGTGCAGCAGCACGGCTCCCAGAGCGAGCCAGTCGGTCGAGGCGCCCTCGTCTTCCGCCCTGGCGCGCAACCTCGAGAGCGTCTCGGGCGCGAGCATCTCGGCCGTGACCGCGGTCCCGGGAGCGGGTTGCCACAGCCGGGTCGGGCCCGCCGTCTGCCCCTGTTCCGGACTGGCCTGCTGCGCGTGGAGCGGGCTGGAGGCCAGGCATATCGAGAGGACCGCGGAGAGCGGTCCACCGAGCAGCAGCCGGGGCAGTCGCATGCGCCTCATCACGCCCGCCGGAACAGGTAGGCCTCTGCGAACAACGCGCCGAACGCGACGAGGAGCAGTGCCAGGGTCGTCGCCCCCGAATTGCTGACCGCGCCCAGCTTCGGAAGTCGCTGAAGCAGCGCATCCACCCCGGCGTCGTTCGCC
>JAENXO010000181.1 GCA_016649455.1 Gemmatimonadota bacterium
CGCTTGCTCAGACATACCAGGCCCCTGCCCGACCGGCGATCGACTGGTCCCCGCTCGGTTACGAGGCACCGAGAGCAGCGGGGCCTGTTCATATCGACGGAAAGCTGGATGACGAGGCATGGTCCACGGCGCCGTGGACCGCGGACTTCACCGACATCGAAGGCCCGTCCCGACCCTCCCCGTTCCTGCGGACCCGCGCGAAGCTGATGTGGGACGACGAGGCCCTGTGGATCGGCGCCGAGCTCGAAGAGACTCACGTCTGGGGCACGCTCACGGAACGGGACGCCGTGATCTACATGGACGACGACTTCGAGGTATTCATCGACCCTGACGGCGACACTCACCAGTACTACGAGCTGGAGATCAACGCGCTCGGAACCGAGTGGGATCTTCTCCTCGTCCGTCCGTATCGCGACGGGGGCCCGGCGATCAACGCATGGGACATCCCGGGGCTGCGGACTGCCGTTCACGTGGAAGGGAGCCTCAACGATCCGGGGGACAGTGACATCGGCTGGAGCGTGGAGATCGCGATCCCGTGGGACGCGCTGGCGGAAGCGACGAGCGCCCCGGTTCCGCCCCGGCCGGGGGATCGCTGGAAGCTGAATTTCTCCCGCGTAGACTGGCCGGTCGAGATCCGGGACGGCCGAACCATCAAGTCAGTGGATCCCGCGACCGGCAAGGTGGGGCCGGAGAACAACTGGGTGTGGTCCCCGCAGGGTCTCGTCGCCATGCACTACCCGGAAATGTGGGGCGTCGTGCAATTCGTCGACGCGGTGGGCGGAGAGGCCGGAGGCCCGCCCGGCGAGACCGTCACTGAGCGAGCCGGCTGGGAGCTGCGCAGGGTGTACTACGCCCAGCACGAGCACCGGGCCCGCAGCGGCCGGTTCGCCGACACCCCGGACCAGCTGGAGCTGGCGCTGCCGACGCCGGCAGCGCCGATTTCCTGGCCTCCCGGAGTCGCTTCCACCCCGCACGGATTCGAGGCGTGGCTGGAGCTGGATGACGGCCGGACGGTGCGCATCGACCACGAGGGCCGGGTCCGGGTGGGACCGTGAACTTCACCGCCCTCGACTGGTGGATTGTGGGTCTCGTCTATGCGGCCATGGCCGGTGGCGTATGGCTGCTGCGTCCGTTCATGCGCAGCGTGGCGGACTTCCTCGCTGCGGGACGGACGGCGGGACGCTACATGCTGAGCGTGTCACAGGGCATGGCGGCGCTGGGCGCGATCTCGGTCGTCGGCTTCCTGGAGCAGAACTACGTCGCCGGATTCTCGCTCACCTGGTGGGGCCTGAGCACGGCCGTGGTCGTGCTGCTGATAACCGTGACGGGCTTCGTGGTCTATCGCTTCCGAGAGACCCGCTGTCTCACGCTGGCTGAGTTCTTCGAGCGGCGGTACAGCCGCCGGTTCCGCATTTTCATGGGACTGCTGGCCTTCCTCTCCGGGATCATCAACTTCGGGATCTTCCCGGCGGTGGGTGCCCGGTTCTTCATCCATTTCATCGGGCTCCCGGACGTCCTGCACCTGGGCCCGGTGGCGGTCGGTTCGTTTCCGCTCGTCATGGCGCTGCTCCTGCTGACTTCACTGTTCTTCGTGTTCTCTGGAGGACAGGTGGCGGTGATCATCACGGACTTCGTCCAGGGGATCTTCGTCAACATCGTATTCCTGGCCATCGTCGTGTTCCTGCTGGCCACCGTTTCGTGGGACCAGATCTTCACGGCGCTGGGTACGGCGCCGCCGGACGCGTCGCTGATCAATCCGTTCCACACCAGCCATCTCCAGGATTTCAATTTCTGGTACTTCCTGATCGGGACCATCGGCGTCGTGTACGTCGTGATGTCCTGGCAGGGAACGCAGGGCTACAACGCTTCGGCAAAGAGCGCGCACGAGGCGAAGATGGGCGCCGTGCTCTCGAACTGGCGGGGCCTCCCGCACGTCATGTTCATGCTCATTGTCCCGATCGTCGCGTACACGGTGCTCCACCACCCGGACTTCGGGGCCGAGTCGGCGCGTGTCGCCGGACTGCTGGCGGCGGCGGAGAGCGAGACGATCGCCAATCAGCTGCGTGTTCCGGCGGTGCTCAGCCTGCTGCTGCCGACCGGTCTGCTCGGGGCGTTCGCCGCGGTGATGCTCACCGCGTTCATCAGCACGCACGACACCTATCTCCACTCGTGGGGGAGCATTTTCATTCAGGACGTGGTGATGCCGTTTCGGAAGACGCCGTTCACGCCCGAGGCGCATATGCGGGCTCTCCGGCTGTCGATCCTGGGCGTCGCGGTGTTCATCTTCCTGTTCAGCCTGTTGTTCCGGCAGAGCCAGTACATTTTCCTGTTCTTCGCGATCACCGGTGCGATATTCGCCGGCGGATCGGGTGCGGTGCTGATCGGCGGGCTGTACTGGAAGCGAGGTACGACCCCGGCGGCATGGACGGCGATGCTCACGGGTTCGACGATCGCCGTGTCGGGCATCGTCATTCATCAGCTGGTGGACGACTTCCCGATCAACGGGCAGGTATTCTGGGGCATCGCCATGGCGGCATCCACCCTCGTCTACGTGTCGGTCTCGCTCCTGGGACCCGGGGGGCAGTTCAACCTCGACGGGCTGCTGGCGCGGGGAGCCGAGGCCGGAGACCCGGACCCGTCGGAGACCGTCGGGCCTCCACGCCGCGGCTGGCGCGCGCTCGGGCTCGGGCAGGAAGCGAGCCGGTCGGACCGGACGATCTACATGGCCACGTACGCGTGGATCGGGCTGTGGACGCTGGTATTCGCCGTGGGAACCGTGTGGAACCTGACGCACGACATCCCGGACGCGGACTGGGAACGCTTCTGGCGATTCTACGTGGTGGTCGAGACGGCCGCGGCCGCATTCGTGGTCGTGTGGTTCACGATTGGCGGGGTACGCGACATACGCCACATGCTGAACCGGCTCGCCGTTGCGGGGCGGGACGATACCGACGACGGCTGGGTGCAGGACTGAATTCGAATTCCAGGAGGACGAGCGGATGATCCCTGTACTGGTGCGCAGTTCCGACAACCCGATTGTCACCGGCTTCGACGTGCCGGCGATGCCGCCGGACCTCGTCGACCCGACGTCCGTGTTCAATCCCGGCGCCACGAAGTTCGGAGACCTTTACCTGTTGCTCCTGCGGGTCCAGTCTCGCGGCCGGCGCACGTTCCTCGTCGTCGCCGAAAGCGAGAACGGACGCGACTTCGACGTGCGAAGGGACACCGTTCGCATCGAGGGCCTCGATGAGAAGGCGGAGGGGATTCACCACGTATTCGATCCCCGCATCACACGCATTGATGATACCTGGTACGTGATGTTCGCGGTCGACACCGACACGGCATGCCGCATCGGCGTGGCCCGCACCACGGACTTCGAGCGGTTCGAGCTGGTGGGAATCGAGCAGGGACCGGATGTCCGGAACGGCGTGCTGTTTCCGACCCTCCGGGACGGAAAGTTCCTGCGCCTCGACCGGCCGAATCGGATTCAGCTCGCCGACGGACCGACCACGGGCGACGAGATCGTCCTCTCCGAATCAGAGGATCTCGTTCACTGGCAGGCGCTCGGCCCGGTGCTTCACGGACGGCCGCGACTGTGGGACGAGCGGATCGGCGCCGGTCCCCCGCCACTGCTCACGAGGCGCGGTTGGCTGATCGTGTATCACGGCGTCGCCACCCATTTCTCGGGCACCAACATCTACCAGGCCGGGGCGGCGGTGCTCGACCTCGACGATCCGCGTCGCGTAATCGCTCGTACCCGGGACAATCTGCTCGAGCCGCGAAAGCTCTACGAGATGGTCGGCCAGGTGCCGAACGTCGTGTTCCCGAGCGGCTGGATCGTGGACGATATCGACGCGGACGGCTTCGCGTCCGAGGACGGACGTGTCCTGCTGTACTACGGGGCGGCCGATACGTCGGTATGCCTCGCGAAGAGCACTGTCGGACGCCTGCTGGACGCCTGCGATCCGGTGGACCGCGCCGATGACTGACCCGGGTGCGCCCGGGTCGGGTTTCGCGGCCGCTCCCCGAATCGCCTTCCTGGTCCCGCACACGCACTGGGACCGGGAGTGGTACCGGACATTTGCTGACTTTCGTGTCACGATGACGCGGATTGTGCGCGAAGTCCTGGACCGGTTGGAGCAGGACCCGGCGTTCACGCACTTCCTGCTGGACGGCCAGGCGATCCTCGCCAGCGACCACTGCGAGATCTATCCGGACGATGCCGAACGGATTCGCGACCTGGTCCGGGCGGGGCGGCTGTCGCTCGGGCCGTGGTACGTGCTGCCGGATGAGTTCCTGGTCAGCGCCGAGTCCCTGGTGCGGAACCTCCTGGTCGGCCACGCCGTGGCGCATGACCTCGGCGGCGTGCAGAAGGTCGGGTACATTCCCGACTCGTTCGGTCACGTTGCGCAGATGCCGCAGATCCTGAGGCGGGCCGGAATCGACTCGTTTCTCTACACGCGCGGCAACGGGGACGAGATCGACCACCTGGGATTCGAGTTCGTCTGGCGCGCACCGGACGGCAGTGAGGTGCTGGCAGTCAATCAGTGCGCCGGCTACTGCAATGCCGGCGGACTGGGACACCACGAGATCTGGCACGCGCACACGCCCCGCGAGCTGGACTTCGACTGCGCAATCGAGCAGGTCCGCGAGCTGTTCGAGCGCATGCGTCCGCTGGGACGGACCGATGTCGTGCTGCTGTCGAACGGCTGCGACCACTTTCCTCCACAGCGTGACATGGGCCGGCTGCTGGAGACGCTGCGCGAAGCGTTTCCCGACACGGAATTCCGCGTAGCCAGTCTCTCGGCGTTCGTCGGGGCGGTGCGGGATGCGGCGGCAGGGGAAGGCCGACTCGGAACCTGGGAGGGTGAGCTTCGGCACGGCCGGTTGCATCACATCCTCACCGGAGTCTGGTCGGCCCGCATGCCCCTCAAGCAGGCGAATGACAGCGCCACGAGCTGGCTCACCGACATCGCGGAACCGCTGGCCGCCTACGCCCGGTTCGCCCATGGCATGGCGGACAGGGCTCCGCTGCTCGGAACGGCGTGGAGACGCCTCCTGGAGAATCACCCGCACGACTCGATTTGCGGCTGCAGCATCGACGAGGTCCACGAGCAGATGGGACCGCGGTTCGACGAGGCAGTCGAAACAGCCGAGGCAGTCGTTCGGGAAGTCCTCGTGGGGCTGGCTCCGACCTTCGCTCCACAACCCGAGGGAGACCGCGACACGTTGCTGTGCGTCGCCAACCCGCTCCCGGTCGAGCGACGCGAGGTCGTCCGAAGACTCGTCGTGCTGCAACCGTTCGGACTCGATCCGAACCGGCTGCGGCTGTACGACGAGGAAGGCGTCGAGGTGCCGATGCGGGTGCGCGATGCGAAGTACGTCGAGCGGTTCTGGGGCATCGACTACCGTACGGTCCTGGACTGGGAACGGCAGGCAGAGAAGTTCGCCACTTACGTCGATCAGTTCGGCGATCGGATCATCCGGCCTGAGTCACGCCGGGACGACAGTGACATCTTTCTGTCGCTGGAGTTCATCGCCGATCTGCCGGCCCTCGGACACGCCCGCTACTTCCTGAGGGAGGCCGCTGGTCCTTGTGAGATCTCGGGCCCGCCACCCGTCCAGGTCGAGAACCAGTGCCTGGACAACGGCCTGGTCCGGGTCCGGCTCCACCCGAACGGCACGCTGGACATCGAGGATCACCAGACCGGAAGACGCTACGCCGGGCTGAACCTGCTGGAGAGCACGGAGGACGTCGGCGACGAGTACGACTATTCCCCGGCGGAGCGCAGCTCGACCGTGGATGCCACCGAGGCTGCCGGTGAGGTGCGCGTCGAGTCGGCCGGCCGCTGGTCGTCC
>JAENXO010000628.1 GCA_016649455.1 Gemmatimonadota bacterium
CCCGATCGTGGGACGGCTTCCATACAAGGGATTTTTCCAGTTCGACAAGGCCCACGATCAAGCCGAGAAGCTGGAAGCGGACGGGTACGACGTCTACGTCCGACCGAGTTCCGCCTTCAGCACGCTCGGGTGGCTGCCGGACCCCATCCTGTCCCCGAGCCTGCGAGAAGACAGCATCGGCCTGGTCGAGACGGTGATCCACGAGATCACGCACACGACGTACTTCCCGAAGGGGCAGGCGAGGTTCAACGAGAGCTTCGCCAACTTCGTCGGATGGCGTGGCTCGATAGAGTTCTTCTGTGACGCGCTGGCCGATGCCGAACGATGTGTTTCGGCAGAGTCCCGCTGGCGTGATATGCGGGTGTTCGGCCGCTTCTTCAACAGCGTCGCCGAGCCACTGCAGGAGTTGTATGCCAGCGGCCGACCGGAGTCGGAGCTTCGGACCGGGAAGCAGCGCATTTTCGACGAAGCCGCGATCCGGTTTGACGACGAGGTGAGGCCGCAACTCGTCTCGGGCCGCTACGGGGCGCTCGATCCAGAACAGCTGAACAACGCCTGGGTCCTGTCACGAATCCTGTACTATACGAGGCTCGACGACTTCGAGACCCTGTACGAGAGGCACCCGGACCTGCGATCGACGGTGGCGGCCCTGATCGAGAAGGCCGGAAGCGGGGATCCGTGGGAGGCACTCGACGCCCTGCTCGAAGAATCCTCCGACATGCCCCGTGCGGAGGTCGTCGACGGCGACTAGCTTCGTCGCAACCGAATTCCACCGAGTAACAAGAGCACGCGACATGTACGACCGGATCCTCATCGGCATCGACTTTTCGGACTCCTCCGTGGAGACCGTTCGCTGGACCGTGTCCCGGTTCCCGACCGCCGACATCGTTCTGTTTCACTCCATCGAGCCACTGTCGATTCCCGGCTATCTCTCCCGGGCGCTCGGCGGCGGCCTGGAGCTGATGCGTGAAAAGGAGCTCGATGCGCGGACGAACCTGGAGCTCCTCGCCGAGGGAATCGGGATAGAGGCGAGAATCGAGGTCCGACTCGGCTGGGCCCCCGAGTCGCTGGCGATCACGGCAGAGGAAATCGGGGCCGAGTTGGTCGTGGTGGGCGCTCATCGGAAGCGGGTCACTCCGAGCGACGAGCTGGGGAATACCTGCTCGGCGATCGTCAGGAAGACACACGTTCCGGTGCTGGTCTGGCGTCCGGTGATCAACGACAGCGACAAGACTATCCTCGCTGCACTCGACCTGCGGGAGGGCAGCGCACCGGTCGCCGCGACCGGCGCCAGGTACGCTGCCTACTTCGGCGCCCGCCTGCTGCTGCTGCACGCGATCCCCGGCACACTGCACGGCTATCTGCGCGCGGTCAGCACGGCGCCGAAGGTGGAGGAGGCAATGCGGGACCTTGAGAACGAGGCGCGGCGCGACGCGCTGGCCCGAATCCCCGACGAGCTCCGCGACCAGGTTCCGACCCAGGTCGCGATCGTTCGTGGGCGGCCGATTGTGAGCCACATTCTCAACACGGCCGAATCTGAAGCAGCGGACCTGATCGTGATCGGCAAGTACCACGCTCCAGGACTCGTGGCGCGGGTACTGCTCGGCGGAATCACCGCGGCCGTGATCCAGAACGCGAACTGCTCGGTC
>JAENXO010000037.1 GCA_016649455.1 Gemmatimonadota bacterium
CGTGATGGCTGCCCAGGTGATCACTCCACCGGCGAAGAACACGAGCCCTCGCAGGAACCCGAGCAGGCCCCCGAGCAGATGCATCGCCGAGCCGATGGCGAACGGAGCGAGCAGCAACGCGAGGCCCGTCCACACGTACCAGTAGGAGTTGGAGCGACGGAGGTTGAGGCGCTCGACCCAGTCGTATCGCTTCAGGTCGAAAATCTCGCCCGTCGCGTGCGCGGCCGCGATGAATGCAGCCGGAATGGCGAGTGCCGCGGCCAGGACGTAGAACGGAATCACCAGCCAGGTGACGATTCCCACGACGAGCACCAGCCCGATCGGAACGAACAGCAGCTGTCCGGCGAGGCCGACGCCGAACGCCCTGGTCATGTCCAGGCGTGCCGTGTCCGCCACGACCTCCAGCCGCGGACGGAAGAAGTAGACGATCGCGGCTCCCAGCAGGCCGAGCCCGATCAGCCAGCCGAGCGTGAGGGCGATTCCGCCCACCGCGTGGCCGATGTTGTGTCCGATCCGGCCGAAGAAGCCCCGATCGTGGCGCGACGTGTGAACCCGGACGTCCTGATCGACCAGGACGTCCACGGTCAGGTCGTCGAGCTCGGAGAGCCCTTCGAGACCCTCGAAGTCTTCCAGGTCGAACGACACGGAAACGAGTTCGCCCACCACCACGCCGCCCTCGCGCAGCACTTCTCCGCCCACCTGCAGCAGGTCGCCTTCCACCCGGGCGCCTTCCGCCAGGGTGAGCTCACCATCCAGCACGATTACGTCACCGCGAATCGTGCCCTCGAGGAGAACGTCACCGTCGAGCAGTGCCAGGTCTCCTTCGATTACCTGGTCGGCGCCTACGACGTAGTCATCGTGAACGACGAGCGCGACGTCCTCGCCCGACGCGAGCGCACGCGATCCGATGCGCGACAGGGAGCGGTGGAGCTGTTCCATGCTCCGGGTCAGCCCATCGAGCGAGCGAATGCCGGGCGCGATCGATACCCTGCCGTCCCCGAGGTCGCCGACAATCGCGTTTTCGCCCGCCAGCACCGTTTCCGGCGACGCCGGCCGAAGCACGTCGATCGCGGCAGCGAGCGCAGCGGCTGACGCGGAGTTCGCTTCCGACGGCGGGCTCCAGCCCAGCAGCAGGTCGTCCACCGCGTCTGCGTCGAGCACGTCCGGATTCCGCAGCAGTTCTCGCCACGCTCGCTCGAGCGCTCCGCCCGCCTCGTACGATCCGCTTACGTTCCCATCCACCAGGACATCGCCGTCCTGGAATGAGATCGTCCGCGTCTCTCCAGAGGCGAGGTCGAGCTCCAGCGTCGCTTCGCCGGAGGACATCGTCACGGCGCTGCCGTAGACGGGGTTCTCCTGGGCGACCGCCTGCGCTCCCGTCACGAGGGCGAGTCCCAGCAGGACTGCCGCCGAAGCGACTCCTCTCCGAAGAAGGCGGAGGTTCCCCACACCCGATCCCGATTCGACCATCATCATCATCCTCCTCCATCTCCCGGACGCCTGTCCAGTCGTACGGCACACGCTTCCACGTGCACCAGGTTGTCGATCATCCAATTCGTCTTACTCCGGTTCTTATCGCACTGGGCGAGACTTCCATGAGTTTCAGCAGCATCCACATTGAGACCATCCCGACCAGCGTCAACGTCGCCAGGGCGCCAACGGCGCTCCACGCGTTCAAGTCGGCCCGGAACGCCTCCAGCAGCGTCGCGAGGCCGGAGTCGTACACGACCCTTCCGACTGCCACGACCGCCTGCCAGACGAGGCCTGTCCCACGCTCGTAAACCAGCTTTGCCATGACGCCCGGCGTGACCTGCGGATAGGTGGTGAGCCAGACGATCGTGCCGATCACGGCTGCGACGGCCGTCGCACCGGCCGCAGCGACCCGCGGCGGGTGTGCGCGAAGTCCATCCAGCGCCCGACTCCATCTCGGGGCAGGCAGCTGGACGGAAGCCATGACCCGGTTGGCGAATCCGGTCGATGGGACGAGCACCTCCAGGGCGGTGAACCGCGCCTGAAGCGAGCCGACCTCCGCTACTTCCCGCCTGCAGCCTCCGCACGAAGCAAGATGACGCGACTCGCCCGGCCCGGGCTCTCCGCCCATGCCGATGCGCTCTCTGGCCTCCGCGGCCAGGTGCGTCGTCGTCTCTGTATTCGTGTCGTTCATGACAGCGTTTCCTCCATTCCCTCGACCGTACGGAGGCCGGGGGGTTCGGGTTTCAGTCTTCCGAATCGTCATACGAGCCCGAAAGAGCGGCCCGCAGCTCGCGTCGCGCGCGAAAGATGTATGTCTTCACGGTTCCCAGCGGGATTCCCATGATCTCGGAGATCTCTTCGTACGACCGTTCCTCCACGTGGCGCAGCAGGATCGCGGTCCGGTAGTCCTCGCGCAGGCCGCCGATCGCCTCTTCAAGCTCGCCGGCGAGCTCCTTCGCGACGAGGCGATCATCGGGTGCCTCCTCGTCGGATTCGAGGTTCAGCGAGGTCGCTTCCTGGCGCTCCGGGGTCAGCGCATCCGGGGCTCCGTGCACCGATATGGTCGGCAGTTCCCGCTTCCGCAGGTGATCTACTGTCAGGTTGTAAGCGATCTTGAACAGCCATGAAGAGAAGCGATACGATCGATCGTATCGGTCCAGGTTGTTGAATGTGCGGACGAATACGTCTTGCGACAGGTCCTCGGCCAGTTCCCGGTCGCGAACCATGCGGAAGACGATCGAGAATACCGGACGCTCGAAGCGGTGAACCAGCTCGCGAGCGGCTCGCTCATCACCACGCCGACTGAGTCGGACGAGCTCCTTGTCGGTCTTCTCGGCGTAGTCCAATCCGGTTCGCCGCTCCTCCAGATCTGCTCCGAGGCCGGCGTTGCCGCCCCGTCGTCTCCGCCCTACCGTGGCGGGAACCTAGACGCCGGGCCGGTTCCCCGACAACAGGAATCCCGGGATTCCTGGCGTTCCCCGGTCCGGATACTGCGCCTGTGGCCCGGACCTGGGAGAGACCAGTGCGAGTCGGATTGATCAGCGACATACATGGAAAGCTCCGGGCCGAGGTGTTCGATCTGCTCGCCGGCGTGGACCGGATTCTATTCGCCGGGGACGTGGAGCGGCTCGAGCTGCTGGACGAACTGGAGGTGATCGCACCGCTCGATGCGGTCTGGGGCAACGTGGACGGTCACGAGATCCGCAGGTGGACTGCCGAGTCGGTGGAACTCGAGCTGGAGGGCGTGCACTTCGCGGTCACACACGGCAACCTCGTGGCACCGAACTTCGATTCGCTGCTCAAGCTGTTTCCAACCGCAGATGTGATCGTGCACGGCCACAGTCACGTGCCGCGGTGTGATCGCCGGGGCAGCAGGTGGATCGTAAACCCCGGCGCCGCCACGAAGCCCCGGTCCGGGCACCCCGCGTCGGTGGCGATCGCGCGGGTGGAAGACGGGGAGGTCGAGATCACGCACCTGTCGCTGGCGGACGGGGCTCTGTTTACTCCGTAGTCTGTCGGTCCCCTGTGAATCAGCGCTGACAGCCGGGGCAGTAGTATGTGCTTCTGCCCGCCTGCACGATCCGAAGAATGACCTGGCCGCAATTCGTGCACGGCTCACCGTCGCGACCGTACACCTCGAGCAGGGTCTGGAACGAACCGGATCTGCCGTTCACCGCCCGGTAGTCGCGGAACGTCGTCCCCGAACTGTCCAGCGACGAACGGAGAATGCGGCGAAGGGATCGATGTAGCCGGCGGACCTCCTCGTCCGTCAGGTCGGATACCGGCCGGGTCGGGTCGATACGGGCCCGGTGCAGCGCTTCACTGGCGTAGATGTTCCCGACGCCCGCCACCCGGGACTGGTCCATCAGGGCATTCTTGACCGGCGCGCGACCACGCCGGAGGGCCTGTCCGAGGTCGGCGGCCCGGAAGCCGGAATCCAGTGGCTCCGGGCCGAAACGCGATTCCTCCAGCGCCCACTCTGGTTCGGAGAGCAGCAGGAAGCCCCCGAGTCGCCTCACGTCGTCGTAGAACAGCGTCCGGCCATCGTCGAGGTCGAATTCGGCGGCAACATGCCGGAAACCGGCGAGCGGCGGGACGGCACCCCGTCCGACGGCGAATCGCCCGGTCATCCGCAGCTGCGTGACCAGGATTCCAAGGTCGAGTCGCAGCAGGAGCCACTTAGCGCGCCGATCCACCGCGAGAATGTGCCGGCCCTCGAGTCGGCGGCGAAATTCTGCACCGGGCAGAGCATCGATGATGATGTCGTCGTGGTGGATCCTTACCGCCGTGATCCGCCGACCCTCGAGCTCCGGGGCAAGGTCCCGGCGGATGGTCTCTACCTCCGGAAGTTCTGGCATCAGCTCAGTTCCGAGCGCCCGATGTCCTTCCTCCAGGTCGCGCCGTCGAACCGGATGCGGGCCGCGGCCGCCCGGCTCCGCTCTGCGGCTTCGGCCAGGTCTGCGCCGATTCCCGTCACCCCGAAAACGCGCCCACCAGCCGTGACCAGGCCGTCGGGGCCCATCGCGGTGCCCGCGTGGTACAACCGCACGGTGGGCCCCTCGAGGTCAGCCGGAATCTCGATCGGAATCCCCTTCGGATATGATCCGGGGTAGCCGCCGCTCACCACGACCGTTACGAGCGCCGCCCCGGGCGACAGGTCGGGAGTCCAACCCTCGAGACCTCCGCCCCGGGCCACGGCGTCCATCGGTTCGACCAGGTCACTGCGCGTGAGAGGAAGGACGACCTGGGCCTCCGGGTCGCCGAGTCGGCAATTGAACTCGATCACTTTCGGACCGTCGGCTGTCAGCATCAGACCGGCGTACAGGAATCCCCTGTACGGGCAGCCGCGGGATGCCATGCCTGCGAGAACCGGCTCGGCCACCTCTGTTCTGATCTGGTCGATGAGGGCCATGTCGGCGCCTCCGACGGGAGAATAGGCGCCCATTCCGCCGGTGTTCGGTCCGAGATCGTCCTCAAGCAGACGCTTGTGGTCACGGGATGGAACCAGCGGTACGGCCGTCCTTCCGTCGGTGAGGAAGAAAACCGACAGCTCCTCTCCGTCCATGAACTCCTCGACGACCAGCTTGTCTCCAGCGGCGCCGAATCTCCGATCTACCATGACCTCCTGGACCGCGCGCTCGGCCTCCTGTCGGTCCAGGCAGACAATGGCCCCCTTACCAGCCGCGAGGCCGGATGCTTTCACCACGATCGGCCCGGATCCGGCCCGCACGTGAGCGAGCGCGGCCTCGGGGTCCGTAAACACCTCGAATCCCGCGGTGGGAACGCCCTCCTCTAACATCAACTGCTTGGCGAACGCCTTGGAAGACTCGATCCTCGCGGCTGCCGCACTCGGGCCGAACAGGGGCAGACCTTCTGCGGCGAATGCATCGCCGATCCCGCCCGCCAGCGGCGCCTCGGGCCCGACGATCGTCAGGCTCGCCCGCTCTGCCCGGGCCAGCTCGACCAGGCCCGGAACATCGTCGGCCGCGACCGCTGCGTTTCGTCCCAGCCGTGCCGTTCCCGGATTGCCGGGAGCGATCAGGAGGTCTGTTTCCGGAGCGTTGGTTCGAATCGACGCGGCCATCGCATGCTCACGGCCGCCGTTTCCCACGAGGAGGATCGTTTTCGAGTTCATGCGAGCTACGATGCAGAGCGCGGCCCGCCCCCGCCACCCGGCGGGAGGGGCCGCGCAACTGAGCGGCGGAGATGACCGGAAGGGTCAGGTCTCGCGTGACTTCCGCCACACGTCTCCGACTTTGGATTTGAGCCGGTCCACGGCGGCATCCACCTCGTCGAAGATCTCGTGCGCAGAGTCCGTGTAACCGCGCATCGCCTCCTCCACGTCCTTTCTGTAAGGACGCATGTCGGCTTCGTCGCGACGCTGGTAGTCCCCGGCCATGATTCTCTCGTACGTGCCGGAGTCGATCCAGTCGCGCAGCTCGGCCACGCGAACCACCGCGAACGGGTGCGTGGCTCCGATGGCGTTCAGCACCTTGTACACGGAATCCAGCAGGTCTCCACCCTCGCGGTACTCGTCCGACTGCGCGATGAAGGCGTCCAGGTCGAGCGGCTCGCCACGCGTGCCACCGGCCAGCTTCATGAGCGAGCTCATCACGATCTCCGGGTCCTGCATCCCGAGCAGGGCGGCACGGTCGCAGGACAGCTCCGACTTCCGGTACCACTCGAGCAGGGCCAGGAGGATCGGGAGTACTGCGATCCCGGCGAGCGGGAACCGGAACACGGTGAGCTTCATGAGCAGCAGCAGCAGGGTCCGGTACAGAACGTGGCCGCTGAGGATGTGTCCGACCTCATGCGCGATCACCGCCTCGGTCTCGTCCCGATTCAGCACCTCGAGCATCGAGGAGTTGAGCACGATGAACGGATCGCCCAGTCCCACGGCGCCCGCATTCACCACCGGCGTCTGCGACACGTAAAGCTCGGGGACTTCTTCGAGATCGAGAATCTCGCATACGCGCAGCAGCCGTTCGTGTACCCACGGATACTGCACCTCGGATACCCGCACCGCGTTCGCCTTGAATGCGAGGCGAATCGCACGCTCTCCGAACATCCCGAACACTTTGCGCAAGGCCAGATCGAAACCCGGGATCTTCCGCAGGGCATTGAGCGCGGCCCGGTCAGCCGGGTGCTCCCAGGCAATCGGGCTGATATCGGTCAGCACGCGTCGCTGCGAAGTGTCTTTGCTGTCGTTGTCGTCCATCTCCGCCTTCCATGTGTCTGGAGATCCCGGGATCCGGTCCAGACCGCTCCCGTCACTCGTTACCCGGCACTACGCGAACCGCCCGGTGGCGGTTTCAGCTTCGCAGTCCGGGGCTATCCGATTCCGTCCAGCGCTTGCGCGAGATCGGCGACCAGATCGTCCGGATCCTCGATTCCGACCGACAGTCTGACGAGGCTGTCGGTGAGTCCCATCATCTCTCGACGCTCGGCAGGTACGGACGCGTGCGTCATGCGACCGGGAACTGAAATCAGGCTCTCGACGCCGCCGAGACTCTCGGCCAGCGCGAACAACCGGGTCCGGCCGACCATCGATTCGGCCCGCTCCGGCGTCCCGACGTCGAGCGTAATCATCCCTCCGAACCCTCTCATCTGCCTGCGGGCGAGGTCATGCTGAGGGTGGGCGGGCAGGCCCGGGTACAGGACCCGCTCGACTTCCGGGTGCTCGTCCAGGAAAACGGCGATCCTGGCCGCGTTGTCGCAGTGCGCGCGCATGCGGACATGCAGCGTCTTGGTCGAGCGCAACAGAAGGAAGCAATCCATCGGGCCCGGTACTGCGCCGGTCGCCATCTGTTGCCAGCCGAGCGCTTCCGCGAGCGGGTCCGAGTTGACTACGACGACGCCTCCGATGACGTCGCTGTGGCCGCCCAGGTACTTGGTCGACGAATGCACGACGAGGTCCGCGCCGAGTTCAATCGGACGCTGGAGCCAGGGCGTTGCGAAGGTGTTGTCGACCGCGAGCAGCGCTCCCGCCTCGTGCGCGATCGTCGCGCAGGCTTCGAGGTCGGTGAGCCGCATGAGGGGATTCGTCGGGGTCTCGAGGAACACGAGCCGGGCGCCCGGGCGGAGTCCGGCTCGAAGGGCCTCAGGGTCCGTCGAATCGATGAACTCGAACTCAATTCCGTAGCGCTCCCAGAACCGGAACAGGCGCTCGCTGCCTCCATACAGGTTGTCCCCGCACACGACCCTGTCACCACCGGACAGCGTCGCCTTGAGGATCGCCTCCATCGCCGCGAGTCCGGAGCCGAAAGCCCGGGCCGCGACCCCGCCTTCCAGCGCGGCGAGATTCGCTTCCAGCGCGGTACGCGTCGGGTTGGTCATCCGGGCGTACTCGTACCCGTTCCGGGGTTGCGCCACTCCGTCCTGCACGAATGTGGACGTCTGGTAGATCGGGGTCATGATCGCCCCGCTGTGCGGCTCAGGCTCCTGGCCTGCGTGTATGGCGAGAGTCCCGAAACCGTCGTCGGGAAGCGTGTGCATGGTGTCATCTCCCTTTGTCTGCTTCATCTCATTCGGCTGCGAAGGCCGGCGCGGGCTCGGGCGGACGCGCCCGAAGCTACATCGGTGTGGCTGCGCTGCGCACCGGCCGAACCCGCCGATACAGTCTCGGTCCGTCCCTTGATCCGATGATGAGAGATCGGCTCAGCGTCTGCTCATGTCCCGGAACGACAGATCGAGACAGAGGCGCCGCCGGCGTGGAGCAGGAACCACGAACCACCGTGCCGGGGCAGTTGCGTCGGCAGCCGATGGCCCTGCCTCGCGCCGGGATGCGCGGGTGGGTGAGTGGCCGGTGCAGGATCCGGACTGCCAGGTCGATCCCGGGACGGAGCGCCTCGCCCGCCCGGATCTCCAATCCGCCGATCGATCGTCGGACCGGGCCGCGCACCGCATGTATGCCGAGGTGGTGTGGTCGACCTTCGACCGCCTGCCGCTCGTCGCCCCGGGCGCGGGAACAGCGATCGAGGCCCAGTTGATTGCTCTGTGCCGCCGCCTCGATGTCGAGCCGGTCGCCGTCAAGGTCTCGGCCGCGAGAGTACGCCTGGTACTGCGTTTCAAGCCTGCCCATTCCATCGGTGCGGTCGTCACATCGCTCAAGCTGGGGTCGCAGGACGCCGCCGTACTGGCGGGACGTCCAATCCGCTGGGCGCCCGGCTTCGCCTGCATTTCGCTCTCTGTAACGGAAGTTCGTCGCCGGGCCCTCAGGCTCCGGGTGCGTGGCTGAAACAAGGGTTCCTTGCCTGCGCAGCGGAAGTTGGACCAAAGCCCTATGCCACACCCTTCCTTCCCGGGCTACCTTCATCCTGCCGGCCTGACATCCGGCTGGTGATGAGGCCGGCAGAGCAGGACCGGCCGGGACCGGGGGACAGGACTATCTGAAGGGAGAGGGCTGTGGCGGTCACGCACCCGCTGATCATATCCGCGTCTGGAATCCGGGGCATCGTCGGACACACGATGACTCCGGAGATCACCAGCCGTTACGGCTCCGCGTTCGGCGCGTTTCTGCGCGACCGGGTCGGGAGTGGTGGGGTCACCGGACACTATGTGCTGGTTGGCCGCGACTCCCGGACATCCGGTCCACTCCTCGCCGATGCCGTTGCCGCGGGACTCTGCGCGGCGGGCGTGGACGTCCGCATGACCGGGATCGCGCCCACGCCCACTCACCTTCTCGCCGTACGGGATGATCCGGCTGCGATCGGTGGTCTGATCGTCACGGCGTCCCACAACCCGGTCGAGTGGAACGGGCTGAAGCTTGCTTCCGCCGACGGTCGATTCGTCAGCCCGACCGATGGGGTCGCGATCCAGGCATTGTTCGAACAGGGGCCGACGCTGGCGGAGTGGGATGGCCTCGGCTCTCGAACAGATCGATCCGGAGTAATCGAACATCACATAGAGCGGATCCTCGGCCTCGACCTCGTCGACGTCGAGGCGATTCGGGAATGGGGTCCGGTGGTCGCGCTCGACTGTGTGCACGGCGCCGGGGCCGTGGTGGTCCCGGAGCTTCTGCGCCGACTCGGCTGCCGGGTGGAGGGAATCGGGCTCGAACCCGATGGCCGCTTCCCGCGCAATCCCGAGCCGACGCCCGAGAACCTGGGTGAGCTGGGAGAGCTGGTCCGGGCAACGAACTCCCCGGTCGGATTCGCGATCGACCCCGACTCGGACAGGCTGTCGATCGTTGACGAGACGGGAACGCCGATCGGTGAAGACTGGACGCTGGCGTTCGCGGTCGAGTACGTGCTGGGACGGCGGCCGGGGCCGGTGGTGACGAATCTCTCGTCCAGCCAGTCCATCGAAGACGCAGCAAAATCGGCGGGTGTTCCGTTCTACCGCAGTCCGGTGGGAGAGGCCCGGGTGGCGGAGCGAATGGCCGAGACCGGTGCCGTGATCGGTGGGGAAGGGAACGGCGGCGTCATGCTTCCGGATCTCAATCTCACCAGGGATGCCCCACTCGCGGCGGCACTCGTGCTCAGCCACCTCGCGGCGCGACAGGTCGGACCCACGGAACGACTGGGCAGTAGAACGCGGTATTCGATGGTCAAACGCAAGGCGCCGAGGCCGGCCGGTGGGGCCGAGCAGGCTTTCTCGGCGCTCGAACGGGAGTCCGGGCCCGGCGCGGAATTCGACCATGCGGACGGACTGCGTATCGTCTGGCCGGAGGCGCGGGAGTGGATTCACGTCAGGGCGTCCGGAACGGAACCGATCCTGCGTATCATAGCAGAGTCACCCGATGCGGCCCGGACCGAAGAACTGGTGGATTGGGCGAGCAGGCACGTGGATGCGCTCGGGACGGGATGAACAGAGACGTGAGAGGAATCAGATAGATGTGCGGAATCGTCGGATACATTGGAGCGCGCGAAGCCCAGCCAATTCTCCTCGACGGACTCAAGCGGCTGGAGTACCGCGGGTACGACTCGGCCGGGATCGCGGTGCAACGGGATGGGGCAGTCGAGGTACGTAAGGCCGCCGGGAAGCTCTCCGTGCTCCAGCGGAGCCTGGAACGCGAGCCGCTGCAAGGCACCTGCGGCATCGGACACACCCGCTGGGCCACGCATGGTGCGCCGACGACGATAAATGCCCACCCGCACTTCGCCGAAAGCGGACGCGTATCTCTGGTGCACAACGGGATCATCGAGAACTACGAGATCCTGAGGGCGAGGCTCGTTGAGCTGGGACACGAATTCCATACCGAGACCGACACTGAAGTGCTGTGTCACCTGATCGACGAGGTATACGAGGGGAACCTGGAGCATGCCGTCGCGGCAGCGCTCACACGAGTCGAAGGGGCGTTCGGAATCGCGGTGATCGACGGTCGCGACCCGGACAAGGTCGTCATTGCCCGTCGGGGCTCTCCGCTGCTCATCGGTGTGGGCGAGGAGGGGAAGGGTGAGATGTTCGTGGCCTCGGATGTAGCGGCCGTGCTCGAGCACACGCGCCAGGTTGTCTACCTCGACGATGGAGAGCTGGCGGTACTGCGCCGGGACGGCCACGAGATTCATTCGCTGTCAGAGTACGGTCCGGCGGGAAACCTGAATCGGATCGAGCGCGAGGTTCGACACATCGATTGGGACCTCGAGCGGATCGAAAAGGGTGGATTCGACCACTTCATGCTGAAGGAGATCTTCGAGCAGCCCGCCACGATCCAGGACGCGATGCGGGGGCGGCTGCTGGAGGACGATGGCAGCGCGCGGCTCGGAGGACTCCGACACCTCGACGAGGTTCTGAATCAGGTCGAACGAATCGTGATCATGGCGTGCGGGACCAGCTGGCACGCGGCACTGGTCGGGGAATACATGCTGGAGGACATCGCCCGGATTCCCGTCGAGGTGGAATACGCGTCGGAGTTCAGGTACCGGCGACCGGTCATCTCGGCGAACACGCTGGTAATCGCCATATCGCAGTCCGGGGAAACGGCGGACACGCTCGCGGCGATGCGGGAGGCGAAGAGCCAGGGCGCCCCCGTCATGGGAATCGTGAACGTCGTCGGCTCCTCCATCGCGCGGGAATCGGACGGCGGAGTCTACATCCACTCGGGACCCGAGATCGGTGTCGCATCGACCAAGGCCTTCACCGGTCAGCTCACCGTGCTGGCGCTTTTCACACTGCTGATGGCCCGCA
>JAENXO010000449.1 GCA_016649455.1 Gemmatimonadota bacterium
AACGAGAGCCCCGCGTCTTCCCAGTCGAGACGGTAGGCCGAAGCGCCGTCCTTGACGTGCGAGCGCGGCCAGTGGCGGACCTTGACCCCGTCGTGGTCGTAACAGATACCGTTCTCGTCCTTCCAGTCAAACTCGGTGACTTCGATCTCCAGCCCGTCTCCCATCGGAGTGTGATTGAAGTTCTCCTCGTGCCAGCGCAGCATCTCGCGCATGTGCTTGACCATGTGCTTGGTACCGAGTTCCGGTGTCGCGCCCGAAGGCCCGTATACGCGCAGCGGCGACCAGCGTCCCGACCAGGCGGTGAACGGGTACATGTACGGCAGGTCGGCGTAGTGGTCGCCGTGCAGATGAGTGATGAAGATGTCGTTTATCAGCGCCGGCGGCACCTGCATCGCGATCGCGTTCTTGACGCTGCCGTTGCCGAGGTCAAAGAACATGCGTCGCGGCTGCGGCTGGCCGTTGCCGAGCTCGACCATGATCGAGGTGCCGGACTGCGATTGGGTAGGCGGCCATGGCGTACTGCCGAGGAACGAGACGCGCATCTCACCCTCGGGGAGGATTTCGGTCCCCGGAAAATAGGCGTTGCGGTTGTTGAGCGACGGCATCGGACGGAAGTAGTCCGGCAGGCTGATGCCGCCTCCGGGGCGACGTCCGTACGGGTTGTGGGTCTCTTCGGGTTCCTCTGAACTCATGCCGACTCCATCTTCCGACGTTTCGCAGGCCGGCCTTCAGACCGGCGGCTGCCCTGGAACCAGAGAATAATGCACGGGGCGCAGAGGTACTGATCCGTTGCACGGCCACCCGCCCGGCGGGCCTCCGGGTAGGGTCGATGCGATGGCCCCCGAATCTGGCGTGACCTCTGCCAACTGGATAGATCCGCCGCACAACCGCTCCGGATTCCTGCGGGTCAGCGAACTGACTCGCACGGAGACCATTTCGAAGGGGGACAAGGAACCGATCGACCTCGCGAGGTCCGAGCGCGACCTCTCGCGGTTCACCTTCGAATTCGATGGCGCAGAGCATTCAATATCGAACCTGATCGCCGAGACGTACACCGATGCGATACTGGTTCTGCATCGGGGGTCGATCGTCTTCGAACGCTACGAGGGAACGATGGCCCCGACTGATCGTCATCTGCTCATGTCCGTATCGAAGTCGATTGTGTCGACTCTGTGCGGAGTCCTGATAGGCCACGGGAAGCTACGCCCCGAAGACGCGGTTCCGGCTCATGTCAACGAGCTGGCCGGCACATCGTGGGACGAATGCACGGTCCGGCAGCTGCTCGACATGCGAACGGGAACCGAGTGGAACTACGAGCGGGACGAAGAAGACATCTTTGACGTGTCCGGCTACAGGGAGCACGCTCGTCCCGACCTCCCCGGCGACACGGCCTCGTGGATTCGAACGATCCGGAATACCCATGGACACGGGCGGGACTTCAGATACATATCGCTTGTCACGGATGTCCTGGGCCGGGTGCTGGAACGGGCCGGAAATGCGCCGCTCCCCGAACTCATCTCGCGGGAAATCTGGTCGAAAATCGGCGCTGAGAAGGACGCGGACATCATTGTCGACACCTCGGGGTTCCCCGTATCGGAGGGAGGGATCAGCGCCACGCTGAGGGACGTCGGACAATTCGGCCAGATGTGTCTCGACAGGGGTCAGGTTCGCGGGGCCGAAGTCGTACCCGCCGCCTGGTTCGAGGGGCTTGACCGGGACCGCGAGCTGATCGGCGCATTCGCCGGCTCCCCGGAGTTCGACCCGCACTGGCCCGAGGCCTTCTATCGCAACAACTGGTGGGTCTACTCATCCGACCCGCAGATCTACGCTGGGCTCGGCGTCTTCGGCCAGGTACTCCTGATCCACCGGCCGACCCGCAGCGTCATCGTCAAGTTCTCCTCTCAGCCGACGATGGAAGACCCCGGGACGACAGCGCTCGAGCGGACCGGCCTTGTCGCACTGTGTGAGTCGCTGGGCTGACCTGCCGGGCTTTCGGTCGTCGGCCGGCTGTCCGCGCACGAGCGGCTCCCGACCGACGAGGACATCGCCTGCACAAGTCGACGTAATCCGGCCCGCCGCGACCGGATCGGACAGGCGGAATCGCCGTTCCAGAAGGTCGCGACGCTCAGCATCGCGAGCTTGGCGACGAGACAGGCTGGGGCGATCTGGCTTCGTCCGGAGGGCTCGGGGACGAAGAAGGCAACTACACCGACTGCCGCAAACTCAGGTTGCCACAGCACGCTCCCGCCGCCAGGCAGTGACAGGTTCAGGTCCGACCACCAGCACAAGGAGTTGACGATGATCGCGACCATGAGCAGGAGTTCCGGGAACGTCCTGGGCTTTTCAGTATCCGGGTATGTCACCAGGGCCGACTACGAGACGCTGACCCCGGCGGTAGCGGAGGCGGTGAAGGAGTTCGGATCGATCTGCCTGCTGCTCGACCTGACCGGGTTCCACTGGGAAAAGATGAACGCCTGGGGCGCCGACCTGCACTTCGGCAAGGAGTTCCACGACAAGATCGACAAGATGGCGATCGTCGGTGACAGGAAATGGGAGAAGCACCTCGCCACGCTGTGCACACCGTTTTATGCGAGGGAGGCCAAGTTCTTCGAGACAGACGACGACGCGTGGACCTGGCTCGACTGACTGGCCACGGGCT
>JAENXO010000294.1 GCA_016649455.1 Gemmatimonadota bacterium
GTGAAGGGGTGCTCGATCGGTGGCGGCAGGATCCGGGTCCGCGAGATCGACGGCTTTCCGGTCGATCTGAAGGGGGCGCAGCCGACGATCGTGGTACTGGCGGACGACGTGCCCGGCACGGTATCGAAGATTACCGGGATCATCGCCGAGCGGGGCCTCAACCTGGCCACGGTCAGGGTGGACCGGGAGGGGCGCGGCGAGCGCGCGCTGATGACGATCGAAACCGACGGTGAACTGCCTGACGATCTGTTCGAAAATCTGCACGACCGCTCCTGGGTGCACTGGATCCGCAACGTCCACCGCCTGAACGCCTGAGGTCGCCATGTTTGAATCGATCGCCGAGTGGTTCGAGCTGGCCGGAGAGGCGGATGTCGGTCTGGCCGGGGCGGTTCTGCGCCGGGAGTCGAAGAAAACCGACGCGGACGAGGAGACGATTCGCCGCCGCGTTTCCGAAGCACTGTCGGTGATGCGCGCGGCGGTGGACGAAGGCATGGCGATCGACGAGCCGAGCCCGTCCGGGCTCACGGGCGGGAGAGCGCGCCGGCTGGGTGCGGCGGGACCGGAACTGCTCGGCCCGACTTTCACGACCGTGCTGGCACGAGCGATCGCGACGCTCGAGGTGAACGCGCGCATGGGCCTGATCATGGCCACGCCCACGGCAGGTGCCGCCGGAGTGGTGCCGGCGGTGCTTCTCACCCTGCAGGAATCCCGGGGGTGGTCCGAGGATCAGTTGATCGACGGGATGCTGGTGGCGGGTGGCGTGGGCGCGGTGATCGCGGAGCGCGCTTCGATCTCCGGGGCGGGAGGCGGCTGCCAGGCGGAGACCGGTTCCGCAGCGGCGATGGCGGCGGCAGCCGTGACCTGGCTCGAGGGTGGCACACGAGAGCAGGTGGCCCACGCGATCGGTCTTACGCTGCAGGGTATGCTCGGCCTGATCTGCGATCCCGTGGCGGGCCTGGTGGAGATCCCCTGCGTGTACCGCAACGCGACCGGAGCGGTACACGCGCTGGCCGCCGCCGAAATGGCCCTGGCCGGGCTGGACTTCCCGATTCCGGTCGACGAAGTCATCGACGTGATGGGCGAGGTCGGTCGGAAGATGGATGTCCGGTTTCGAGAGACGGCGCTCGGGGGACTGGCCACGACGCCGACGGGACAGAGGATTGCCGCCGCCGCCGGCATGGACCGGCTGGTGCAGCTTCAGCGCAGGGGACGTACGGACGGTGAGTCTTCGGCCCGTATCGGACCGTCATGAACCACCGGCCAGGCTGCCGGCACAACGGAGAAGTGTGACAAGATGAAGATTCTACCGATCCTGCTCGGAGCAGCGCTGCTGGTCGGCGTATTCCTGGGAGTCCTGGCGAAGATGCCGCCGAAGCAGATCATCGCGCAGAGCGCCGCGATGTGCGCCGCGGCTGCCGTATTCTGGGGGCTGTCGCTGATGGTGCTCTGACAGTCCGGTAACCCGGGCGCCGCGTCAGGCCTGGCGCGCTGCCCGGGACCTGGCCAGCAGCAACCTCGCCTTCCTTCGTTCCTCGGCGTCCAGGTGACGTCGGAGCTCATCTTCGGTCTCCAGCATCAGCCGTGGAACCTCGACCGGGTGACCCTCCCCGTCGATCGCCACCATCGTCACGTAGCAGGAATTCGTGTGCCGCCGATCGCCGCCCTGGACGTCCTCCGCGGTGACCCGAACTCCCACCTCGACCGACGTCCGCCCGACCGTGTTGACCGAGGCATTCAGAGTCACGATCTCCCCGATCTGGATCGGGGAGCGAAAGTCGACCTGGTCGAAGCTGGCGGTAACGCTGGGTCCGCCGGCATGCCGCGAGGCGCATACGTAGGCGATCCGGTCCACCGCGGCGAGAATCACGCCGCCGAACACGTTTCCGAACAGGTTCGTGTCCTGGGGCGACATCAGCTGGGTCATCGTCACCTGCGAGGCACTCACGCTACGGATCTCGTCCACGCCCCGTCCCACGACGACGGGAAGCTCGACCGATTCGCTCATGGCGCGACCTGTTCGATCGCCGGCCGGTCCTCGCCGTGCACGATTTTCCCGCCGCGAAAAGAAGTAGATCCGACCAGCGCAGCCGCGCCGACTCCCAGCAGCAGCACGAAGCGGCGCAGGCGGGCGTCGTTCGGCTGGGTCATCGAGAACACCGCGAAGATCCCCGAAGTGACGAGGACGATCGACGACCAGGTGGCCCAGGTGCGGTGATTCTGAATGATCCCGGGCCTGACGAACGTCCGGTCCAGGACGATGTCTCCGGCAGTGATACCGCTGATGTAGGACGGCAGTACCATAACGGCGGCGATCAGCAGCGAAACGAGCCCGTACCGCTCGAGGCTTTCGCGGCCCGTCGCCCAGCCCACGAGTCCGACTCCCGCACCCACGATCGACAGAACGATCGGGAACGGGTGGCTGATGAGGTGGATGTACTCCCAGTTCACGGCTCCTCCGTCGTGCGGTTCGAACGCGGCGCATCCGGCGCCGTGCGACACCATGATCCGGCTCAAAGGACGGTGGTGCAAGTCGGCGAGGGTGGTGGGCGCAGAAGCTTGACAGCGTGCTCCGAGCCAGTAGAATAGGCGTCCCCGTGAGAACGGGGATAGGGATATGGGCCCCCTTCGTCTAGTGGCCCAGGATACCTGGTTCTCAGCCAGGAGACAGGGGTTCGATTCCCCTAGGGGGTATGAACGACGGCGTCTCGATCGAGGCGCCGTCGTTGCACCTGCTCAATAGTCGACCGGCCTCAGATACCACTCCCCGATCGTCGTGGCAGACAGCATCGCCACCGTGGGCAGATTCCGCTTCCAATGCGTGCCGTCCAGGCGTCGCTGCACGTTTGCCACGGCCGTGGCGTCGAAACCGGCCGCAACGAGCCACTCGGCCGTTCGGCCGGTCAGGAGGTGATACAGGATCAGATCCGCGACCGCGTACGACACGCCGAGGTCGGCTTCGTCGGTCTGTCCGCTGACCAGGTCCGCGGTGGCCGGCTTTTCGACGACCTCCGCGGGCAGCCCGAGATGTCGGGCGAGGGCCCACACCTGGGACTTGAACAGGTCCCCGATCGGATTGATCGGCGGCGAATCGTCGGCGTGCCAGGTGAAGTAGCCGAGCAGTCGCTCCGACTTGTTTCCGGTGCCCACCGGAAGCGCCGACAGCCTGGCCGCCTGGTCGAACAGCACGATCATCCTCTGGCGGGCCATCACGTTGCCCCTCCGCGTCGCGTCCGCCTCCGGCTCGTGCTCTGCCAGGTACCCGTCAGCCGCCGTCGTGATGTCGATCGTGCGGGAGTGGATCCCGAGCTGTTCGGCGACCAGGCCGGCGTGGTCCGCGCTCTCCGGGTTCGACGTCCGGTAGGGCATGAGGAAGGCGTGGACGTTCTCGGGTCCGAGCGCCCGGGCGCACAGCGCCGCGGTCACCGCCGAATCGACGCCGCCTGACAGGCCGACCACCGCGTTCCGAAATCCCCGGCGCTCGACCATTTCTTCCCGCAGAAATCTGACGAGCCACTGTTCAACGAGCTCTTCGTCGATCGCCAGGAGTTCAGGATCGAGTGCCCGCCCGGTCGCAACCGCGCGGTCCGGCGCGTGGAGCGTCGAGTCGGCCGCCCCGCGATCGCTGTCCGGGCAATCATCCGGTTCCGCCCCGGTCCGGCGCGATTCGAGAAGTCGCGGCAACGCCTGCTCCAGGTCCGACAGCATCGGCAGATCCACCCGGGCGGCGGTGATCTCGCCCAGGTCGAGCTCCACGAGCTCGAGCGCTTCCTCCCACAGGGGACCCCGCCACAGCACGTCGCCGCGCGGCCCGCACGCTACGGACCCCCCGGCGAAGCCCTTTCCGCCCTCGAACCCGAGGAGCTGTGATACGACCACTGCTACTCCGTGCTCCTCCGCCGCGGCCCGGGCCAGACGTTCCCATCGTTCCACGTTTCCCGGGCGCCCCTTGCCGGGCTCCACGCCGCGCGCCGGCGAGGCGCTGCACACGATCAGCGCCAGGGCGCCATCGAGCGCCGCGAGCATCGGGGAGACAGAGTGGAACATGTCTTCGCAGATCAGCATCGCCGTCCGCCCCCAGCGGGTGTCGAAGGCGCGAATCGCGTGGCCCGCTTCGACGAACCGCTCCTCCTGGAACACACCGTACGTCGGGAGGAACACCTTGCGATGCACGTGA
>JAENXO010000291.1 GCA_016649455.1 Gemmatimonadota bacterium
GATCCCGGTAATCTTCGATACCGTGCCGGGCACGTCGTCCGCCAGTACCACGATCGTCGGCTGCGCCCCCTTCAGATCGACCGGAAAGCCGTCGATCTCGCGGACCCGGATCCTGCCGCCACCGATCGAGCACCCCTTCACACGCATCGTGTCATCACCCAGCATGACCTCGAACAGAGTTCCGTTCGGATGAGCGTCCTCACCTAGATCCACCTCGTGGAACTCGAACTCGAGGCCGGCCTCCGCCGCATGCGCGAAGCTGTCGCGAATGCGGATGTCGTCGGGCTGGTATCCGAGCAATCCCCCGACGATGGCTTTCCGCGTGCCGTGCCCCTCGCCGGTCATGGCGAAGCTGCCGTGCAGGCCGACCCTGGCCTTCTCCGGAGTTCCGCCGATGATCGCCTGTACCACGTATCCCAGCCGGCAGGCACCCGCGGTGTGCGAACTCGAGGGGCCGATCATGCGAGGCCCGAGGATGTCGAACAGTCCGGTCGTCAACGTGCGGCTCCAGTCGCGATGTCGGTGAGGTCGGTCAGGTCGGCGATTCCGCGTACGCTCACCAGGTCGGCCCCCGGCTCGACCGTCTCGGTGAATTCCGCCGTGGTCTCGAAGGCAGACCCGAAGCCGGCGCGGATCGCCTCACGCACCGTGGCAAAGTCGCGGGACGCCCCTTCCTGCTCGAGGCAGGTCATGCGGACGTCCGGGATGCCGCATGGAACGATCAGACCAAACTTCTCCAGCGGCTCACGGGTGACGTTGAGCGCGAAACCGTGCCAGGTCACCCAGCGGCTTACGTGCACCCCGATCGAGGCGATCTTCCGAGCCCGACCCTTCGCCCGGTCGGCTGTCGAGTCTGCGCCCTCGGGGTCGCCGACCCAAACGCCCGTGTATCCGGGAACCCTGAATCCTGCGACCCCCAGGCTCGACAGGGCCTGGATCAGGGCTTCCTCGACCTGTCGCAGATACCAGTGCAGGTCCTTCCGCCACCGCCCGAGATCGAGAATCGGATAGCCGACGAGTTGGCCCGGTCCATGGTACGTCACGTCCCCGCCCCGCTCGACCTCGGCTGTCGCGATCCCGGCCGCCGCGAGCAGCTCGGGAGCCGCGACGAGGTTCCCCTCCGTCGCGCCACGCCCGAGTGTGACCACGGGCTCGTGCTCGAGCAGCAGCAGGAGGTCCTCGTCGCGCTGGCCGTCGATCCGCTGCCTCGCGAGACGTCGCTGCCAGGCGAGGCCGGCGGCATATGGGACGAGTCCGGTGACGGGAACTACGTGGATCGTGTTTGGCATCAGGTGTTGGTGGAGCGGATGTTCGGGTGCTTCCGCCGCCTGCTATCGCTGACGCGATAAACGTCGGCTCCAGCACCCGAACATCCGACAATCCTCACTGATGAAACCACGGGGCAAGGGACTCCAATTCTCAGGGTGCGGCGATGATTCATATGTATGCGCCTCGAGGGTGAGCGGTGCATGCCCCGGAGCGAACATTCATCGCGATAGCGATGCGGTTCGCGAAGGGGCATGCACCGCCCGCGCCCTAAAGGCCTACATATGAATCGCGCGATCCATCGCGGCGAGCGCCGCCTCCATCACCGCCTCCGCCATCGACGGGTGCGCATGCGCATGTGCCGCGATCTCCTCGACCGTGGACTCGAGCGCCCGGGCCATCCCCGCCTCTCCGATCAGCTCGCTCACGTTGTAGCCGATCATGTGCACGCCCAGGACTTCGCCGTACTTCGCGTCCGCGACGATCTTGATGAAGCCCTCCGGGTGCCCGGCCGTAAGGGCCCGGCCGTGAGCAGTGAGCGGATACTTGCCCACCTTCACCTCGTGGCCGGCCGCCACCGCTTCCTCCTCGGTGAGGCCGATCGTGGCGATCTCCGGGTGACAGTACCCGACGCTCGGGATGTTGTCGTAGCGCATCGGGTGGTGGCCAACCCCCGCGATCCTCTCGGCCGCGACGATCCCCTCGTGCGATCCCTTGTGCGCCAGCATCGGCTCACCGGCCACGTCTCCGATCGCGTACACGCCGGGCACGCTGGTCTCGCACCATTCGTTGATCTTCACCCACGGACCGTTCAACTCGACTCCGAGCTCCTCGAGCCCGAGACCCGCCGTGACGGGAGAGCGGCCGACCGCCATCAGGACGACATCAGTCTCGATCTGCTCGTCGCCCTTGTCGGTCTCGACGGTGAGGATCATCGGGCTCGACTCGCGATCCACCGACTTGACCTTCGTGCCGGTGCGGATCGTCATGCCGCGCTTCTTGTACGAGCGCGCGAGCGTCTTGCCGATCTCCGCATCGGCGAGCGGAACCACGCTGTCGAGCGCCTCGACCAGCGTCACGTCCACGCCGAACGCGTTGAATACATCCGCGAATTCGACGCCTACGTATCCTGCGCCGACGATGACCATCCGCTCCGGAGGCGCCCGCAGGGCGAGCGCCTCGCGGCTGCCGATCACCTTCTCGCCGTCGATTTCGAACCCGGGAAACGACTTCATCACGGCGCCCGTGGCGATGACGATGTTCTTCGTCTCGACGGTGAACGGATCTCCTTCAACCGGAGTCACTTCGACCTTGCCGGACCCCGCGATCTTCGCGATCCCCTCCAGGTGCTCGACTCCGTTCTTCTTGAACAGAAATCCGATGCCCTTGGTGAGTCGATCGCTGATGAACCGACTGCGATCCACGGCGGCGCCCATGTCGTATTCGACCTCGATCGGCCGCACGCCCATCTCTTCGCCGTGGTCCTTCAGGTTCTGGGCGAGGGCACCGCTTTCGAGCAGCGCCTTGGCCGGGATGCAGCCCCAGTTGAGACACGTGCCTCCGAGCCCGCCTTCGTACGAACCGCTCTCCACGCAGGCGGTTTTCAGACCGAGCTGCGCGGCGCGGATCGCACACACATAGCCGGCCGGGCCGGCACCTATTACTACGACGTCGAACGCGTCAGCCATCCTGGAACCTCTCGCGGGTGGTTAGAGCATCATCTCCAGCGGGTTTTCGAGCATCGCCCGGAAGGTGCGGAGGAACCGCGCTCCGGATGCGCCATCGATTACCCGGTGATCGCAGGACATTGTCACCCGCATGCGGCGACGGACCACGACTTCTCCGTCTTCCACGACGGGCTTTTCGATCGTGCTGCCCACGGCGAGAATCCCCGCTTCCGGGGGATTGATGATCGCCGTGAACTGATCGATGTCGAACATTCCGAGGTTGCTCACAGAGAACGTGGCGCCCTGGTACTCCTCGGGCATCAGCTTCCGTTCGCGGGCACGCGCCACCAGGTCCACCGATTCACGGGCGATCTGAAGCAGTCCCTTTCGATCGGCCTGGTGCAGGACGGGCGTAATGAGACCGTCTTCCACCGCGACCGCGATTCCGATATCGGCGCTGGCGTGATAACGAATCCTGTCACCGGCCCACGAAGCGTTGATTTCCGGGTGCCGCGCCAGGGCCTCTGCCGTGGCCTTCACCAGCAGGTCGTTCACGCCGACCTTCTCGGGTGCAATCCGCTGGTTCATCTCCTGCCGCATGTCGAGCGCCCGACCCATGTCGATCTCGGAAGTCAGGAAGAAGTGCGGAACCGGTCCGATCGACTGCGTGAGCCGCGTCGCGATCGCCTTCCGCATCATGCTCAGCTCGACGTCCTTCGCTTCGAGCCGGGCCGGGCCGGTTGCCGGCTCGATGCTCGAGGCGGCGGGCGTACCGGCTGACGCAGCTGGGGCGGCGGCCGCCGCAGGTCTGGCAGATCCCGTGGCGATCGCCTGCTCCACGTCGTCCTTCACGATCCGTCCCCCGGGGCCGGTTCCCTCGATCAGACCGAGGTCGATGCCCGCCTGGTCGGCCATGCGTCGCGCGACAGGAGACACACGGATGCGGCCCGTGACCGAAGACTCGGCGACATGGCTATGGTCCGTCTCGACGACCGGAACGATCGGCGCGGGGGGCTGCGGCTCGGGCGCGGCAGCGATCTCCGCAGCCGGCAGCTCGTCCGGGGTCGCCGGCTCCTCGGCTGGTGCTTCCTCGGCCGGTTCGGCATCGGCCACGGGCGGCGTGCCTGCCATGGATGCCTCGGCCTCGGCCAGCAGCGCCGAGATATCCTCATCCGGCTCGCCGATGATCCCGATGATCGACCCGACCGGCACCGTGGCCCCCGCCTCGACGACGATCTTCCGCACGACTCCACCCTTCAAGGCCTCGATGTCC
>JAENXO010000014.1 GCA_016649455.1 Gemmatimonadota bacterium
CTCGCCGGCCAGTACCTGCTGCTGCAGGCGACGGGCGACCGGGACGGGGCCGGGGCGTTCCTGGAGCGTTACGGAAAGATGTCGCCCGAGATGGCGGCGGCGATCGAGCGCCTGGACGGCGTGGTACCCGTGGACATCCGACCGTCGTATGCGGTGAAAGGGATGATGGGCGGCTGGTAGGAGTTACGCGCCGTTCTCTTCGAGCCAGGCGACGTCGGCGATGTCCTGCGGGCGACCAGACGCGCGTTTGTTTCGGACGAGGTGCGCACGCGAGATGACCGGTACGCGCATCCCGGCGACCTCGGTTTCGACCCTGTCCGGCCATGCAGCCGCGAATTCGAGCCCGTCGATGCTCGTGAGCAGGTCGATTCTCTGGGGCGCTACGCCAATCTGAAGCACCAGATCCGACTTCTCGAGATCCCCAGGTGCCAGATCGTCGAGCGGCGCGCCGAAGTGTGACAGCGCCCTCCACACCCGCTCGACGTTCGCGGGCGCGCGGTTGATCCAGATGTCGAGATCCCCCGTAGCCCGCGGCAGTCCATACGCCGCCAGAGCGTAAGCTCCAACTACCAGAAACTCAGCGCCCTCCGCGGATAACGCGGACAACATGTCGAGGAAGTCTCGGTTCAACTGGTTCGCCATTCATGAACTCCCAGGCATCCAGTGCGAGTTGCCACATCATCTCCATGCGTTCGGCCGGCGTCGTGTCGGCGGAACGGGACGCGGGCTCCTCGCCCAGGCGGAATACCGAAATGGTGGTTCTCGTCTCTCTCACGGTCGAAATATAGCCCCGGCGCGATCCTCGTGCCTGCTCCTGGCGAATGGCGGGATCCGCGTCCGCTCTGCGCTCTACAGGGCGTTGGAAATCAGTCCCTCGAATGCAGAGATCTTCTCGGAGGGCTGGCAGTTCGCAGCAATGCTGTCCATTCTTGACCCGCGGGGCCGAGGGCGGGGATGCGACCAGTGTGCGGCTGTTCAGTCCGACCGAGGAGGCTGTCTGGATACGGAGGACCGGCGTCAGCCGGAGAGTCAGATCGAAGGTGACCCGACGGAGATCACGGCCGTTCTGGCCCGGTGCTCGGGCGGGGACAGGGAGGCTTTCGAGAGCCTCGTCCCGCTCGTGTACGATGATCTGCGTCGTATTGCTCACCGCCGGCTGCAATCCGAGCGCACGGACATCACGCTCGACACGACCGCCGTGGTGCACGAGGCCTATCTGGCTCTGGTGGACCAGGCGACAGCGACCTGGAACGACAGGGCGCATTTCTTCGCTGTCGCCGCGCGAGTCATCCGTCACGTGCTGATCGATCACGCCAGGCGGCGTGGGGCGCTCAAGCGAGGTGGTGGGGATCTGCGCGTGCCGCTGAGAGACGACCTGGTCCCGGCAGAGGGCATCCAGCAGGTCGACCTCGTCGCGCTGGATCACGCGCTCGCCGAGCTCGGGCGGCACGATCCGCGACTCGAACGCGTGGTCGAGTGCCGCTTCTTCGGTGGAATGACCGTACCTGAGACTGCCGCGGCCCTGGACACTTCCGTCCGTACGGTCGAACGGGACTGGACCCGGGCCAGGGCCTACCTGTACCAGGCGCTTTCCTGAGTCGGCCTGACAGGACGACACCCGCACACTCGGGAGGCCGATAGTTGGCGGAACCGAATCGCCCGGAAAGCTGGGAGCGGGCCGATTCGCTGTTCGCGGAGGCGCTGGACTGGCCGGCCGCCGAGCGGGCGGAGCGGCTGCGGTCAGCGTGCGACGGAGACCCACAGCTGTTCGGCGTGGTATCGGAGCTGCTGACAGCTGCGAGCGCTTCCGACGATTTTCTGGCTACGCCCCCACCAATCCCGCCGGAGGCCCTCGAAGCGATCGAACAGGCGGGCGAGGGCGCTGACCTGACCGGCTTCCGCGTTGGACGATATCGAATCCTGCGCTCGATCGGCCGCGGCGGAATGGCATCCGTATGGCTCGCCGTGCGGGACGACGGTTCGTTCAAGCGCGAAGTCGCTCTGAAGATCGTCCGGAGGGGGCTGGACACGGACGACGTGCTGTCCCGTTTCAGGTCCGAGCGCCAGATCCTCTCGTCGCTCGAGCATCCCAACATTGCCAGGCTGTATGACGGCGGCTCGACCGACGACGGCAGGCCGTTCCTCGCCCTGGAGCACGTCGAGGGAAGTCCGATCGATGAGTACTGCGACCAGCGCGAGTGCTCGATCGAGGAACGTCTCCGGTTGTTCACCGAAGTCGGAATGGCCGTGCAATTCGCTCACACGAGGCTGGTCGTCCACCGCGACATCAAACCGTCCAACATCCTGGTCGGCAGCGACGGTGGACCCAAGCTGCTCGACTTCGGGATCGCGAAATTGCTGGACCCGGGCGAGGAAGATGTCCTTCACCACACCCGCACCGGCATCCAGCCTCTGACACTGAAGTATGCGAGCCCGGAGCAGGTCCTCGGCCAGCCGGTGACCACGGCCTCGGACGTGTACCAGCTCGGGACTCTGCTGTTCGGCCTGTTGACCGGATCGTTTCCACTCGAGACCGGCGACAGCTCACGGTTCTCCCTGCAGGAGGCCGTCGTCAAGGCGCCACCAAGGAAGCCGAGCGAGGCGGCCGGGCGCGCTGAAGCAGAGGCTGCACGACGACGAGGAACCACTCCCCAGCGGCTGGCCCGCCGGCTCGACGGAGACCTCGACACGATCCTTCTGAAGGCGCTCGCGAAGGACCCGTCGGAGCGCTACTCGAGCGTCATCGAGTTCGTCGAGGACGTGCGCCGACATCTCGAGGGACGGCCCATCGCGGCGAAACGCGGCGGGGTCGGATATCGGACCCGCAAGTATTTCCGACGACACCGCTGGGCCGGTCCGGTTCTGGCGGGAGCCGTGTTCGCGCTGGTCGGCTACGTGGCTACGGTCGAAAGACACGGCCGCCAGCTCGAGCGGGAACGGAACCTGGCCCAGGCCGAGGCGGCACGGGCGACGGCGGTGCGGGACTTTCTCACGGAGATTTTCGAGGCGGCGCGTCCGAACGCGGGTGGAGACTCGATGTCGGTTCGCGAGCTCGTCGACCAGGCCGCCGCCAGAATCGGAGAGGACCTCTCTACCCAGCCGTCGGTGCTCGCGGAACTATCGCTCACGGTTGGATCGATTTACTCAGCGCTCGGTGAGCGTGACCAGGCGCGGGAGCACCTCGAGCGATCCGTGGACCTGCTCGCAGCGGAGCCGGCCGGCATCGCGAGGGATGAGCGACTGGCGATGGCCCTGAGACGGCTGTCGATAGCGACCTACGGCATGGACGCGGACAGCGCCGGACGACTCGCCGCACGGGCGTACGAACTCGCGGCCGGGATCGCACCCAGGACGCCGGAATCAGCGATGGTGATTCTGGAGACGGCGCGAGCCGCGCTGCCCGATCAACAGGACTCGGCCAAGGCCGCCAGGCTGGCGGCGGTACAGACCCTGCGGCTCTACCCGGAGCGGCGCGACGAGTTGGCCGTAGCGTTGCAGGACGTTGCTCACGACGGCGGCGACAGTGCCCTCAAGTTCCAGGAGGAAGCCCTGGCGATCCGCCGGGAGCTGTTCGGAGAGTGGCACACAGCCGTGGCGGCGAGCCTGAACGATCTCGCGATGATCTACGACGAAGAAGAGCCCGGCGCCGGTGATTCGCTGATGCTGAGGGCCATCGAGATCGACAGGGACCTGTTGGGACGGGATCACCCGACCACACTGTCGATCCTCAACAACTACGCCTGGATGAAGGTGGAGCACGACGACTACGAGGGCGCCATTCCCCTGTTTCGCGAAGTACTGGAGGCGAGGGAACGGACTCTGCCCGACGAGCGGTGGCCGCTTGCCTATCCGCTGCACGGACTGGGGACGACTCTGATGCAGGCAGGTTATCACGAGGAAGCCGAACAGGTGCTCCGTCAGACCATCGAAGTGCTCACCGAGGATCCCGACTCCCGGGATCGGCTGGCGTACCTGATCGGAACCGCGAGGACCAGCCTGGCGAAGTGCCTGCTCGCCCAGGGGCGCCTTGACGAGAGCGAGCAGGTGCTGTGGGTCGCCCTCGAAGACATGACGGGCCGGCCCGACCTGAAGTCCACCGTTGACGGCGCGCAGGCCCAGCTCGAGGCCGTCGCGCGAGCGCGGAGCGCGGCCTCGATCGAGTAGCCGTCCGCCCTTCCGGCGATCCCCGTCATCTCCGTGGCGGACTTTCTCTTCTTCTTTCGCTCTACGGTATGCCCACATGGGCAAGGCCCCGTACGTAGAACACGAAAGAGGAGCACCGATGTCCAGAACCACCTGGCTGCGACTGACGTCCATTGCCGTAGCCGCCCTGTTCGCGCTGCCGACTCCCGGGCACGCCCAGATCTTCAAGAAGCTGAAGGAAACGGCTTCGCAGGCCGCTGAGGACGAATTGGTGAGCCAGGCAGGCCAGCTGGTCCGGGAAGGTGTGGCGTGCCCCTTCAATGATTTCGAATGCATCAAGGGTGCCGAGGAAGCCGGCGACGACTACTACCTGACGGACGAAAGCGGCGAGATGATCGTGGGCGACGACGGCGGAGCCGTTACCGATCCCTACGCGGCCGCCGAAATGATCGGCGAGCCCCCGCCGCCGAATGACGGAAGCGTACCGCCGCCGCCTCCGGGGGCGGGCAGCGTACCGCCGGCAGACCTGTCTACGGCAAATGCCAACTACGATTTCGTGGCCGGCGAGAACGTCCTCGTATTCGACGACTACACGCGGGACAACGTCGGCGACTTCCCCCGTGGCTTCGAGCTCGTCGAGGGTAGCTTCGAGGTCATCGAATGGCAGGGCGAGCGGTACGTGCGAGCCCTGTCGGGGGGCATGCTCGCAATCCCCCTCCCCGAGACACTCCCCGAGCAGTTCACGATCGAGTATGCCGTCAACGTGCCGCACGGTAACGCGTACGCGAGACTGGTCACCGGGCGGGCATGGTTCGGTAAGAACCGTGACTACGCGGGGTCCGCCGTCTCGATCGAGCATGGCCGAGGCGGTATCCGGTCGGTCGGCGGAGTCGGGCCGGAGGCCCTCGCCGGCTACGGCGCGAGCAATCCCGGGAAGACCATCGTGCCCGTGCGCGTGCTGGCCGACGGCGAGCACATGAAGGTGTACGTCGGCGACGGGCGGATCGCCAATATCCCCAACGCGGTGTTTCCGAGGTCGGACACGCTGTTCCTGGCTGTCGGATCCGCGTCGCCAGAGAAGCCGATCATCATCGGTTCGATGCGCATCGCGGGTGGCGGACGGGACCTGTATGACCGGCTGGCCGACGAAGGCCGCGTCGCCACGCAGGGCATCTACTTCGATGTGAACAGCGCCACGATCCGGCCCGAGTCGGGCACCACGCTCGAGGAGATCGGATCGATGCTGCAGGACCACCCGGAATTGCGGATCTCGATCGAGGGCCACACCGACTCAGACGGAGACGACGCGTCGAACCTAGACCTGTCCGAGCGGCGTGCCGCCTCAGTCAAGGATTACCTGATCTCCGACTACGGAATCGACTCGAGTCGACTGGAGAGCGTCGGCCTGGGTGAAACCGTGCCGGTGGCTGACAACAGCACGCCCGAGGGCAAGCAGCAGAACCGGCGGGTCGAGCTGGTTCGGCTGTAGAGCGGCGTCGGGTGCGGAATGGATGGCACCCGGTGTCGAACCGGGACCGGAGATGAAACAACAGGAGGAGAGAATCATGATCGGAAAGTCAGCTATCGCATGCGGTGTTCTGCTCCCGGCACTGGCCCTGGTCTCGGCGTCGGCTGTCGACTCAAAGATCGAGGACGGGCAAACCGTCTCTGCATCGGTCGTGGAGTTGTTCGACATCGGAACCTCGCCCGAGTCGATGGACTGCTCCTTCGCCATTTGAGCGAGCAACAACATGAGCTTCGACGTCTGGGTCGACCTCTACTCCAGCCAGATCAACAACGGTGGGTTCGGGGTGTTTGGGGGAATGAAGCCGTTGAAAATCCAGGATCACCGGCTCGCTTCCGGCAAGACCATGGACAGGCGGTACACGGCGTCGGGGAGCTGCTCGAAGGAGCGAAAGTGGCAGTTCAACGTGCGGATCGGGCGCGCTGATGGAAAGAAGATCTATCAGTACATCAACAGGAGTACGAAGGGTGACGCGAACCGCACGATCGATCTTGGTAAGTCGTCGGCCTGGGGACTCTAGCCGTGAACGAACTCGCGAGCAGCGCAGGACGAAGGGGATTCGTGCAACGGCTGGCCGGAGCGATGACAGTGGTGCTCGGCGGAGCGGCAACAGGGGTCATCAGGCCGATCGAGGCTATCGCGGAGGAGCCCCCGGACTCAGTCCCGGGTCCCGGAATGGACAACTGGATCGGCGAGATCGTCCTGGTGCCCTACAACTTCGCGCCACGCGGCTTTGCCTTTTGCGAAGGGCAGGAACTGCCCATCTCGCAGAACCAGGCGCTCTTCTCCCTGATAGGGACCTACTACGGCGGGGACGGCCGGACGACCTTCAGGCTGCCGGACACGCGGCCTCTAGAGGAGACGTCGAAGAAGGTGGTGCGCGCTGCGAGACCGCCGTTCCGTCATGCTATCGCACTTATCGGGAGTTTTCCGTCCAGAGCCTGATCCCAGGAGACGTGGATGTTGAGCACTCTGGCAGTACCAGCCCTGGCCGTCATGTCGGCCCTGTCGACGATGCCCCCGCAGGATGCACGGGAGATTCTGCAGACCGCACGTGAGATGCAGATCAGCCGATTCCAGGGAATCGAGAACTACACGGTCGATCAGACGATGTCCGGCAATAGGATCCTCATCTACTATGAGCGAATCCCTGACACGGACCTGTTCCGGATGGTCCCGGTGGGCGAGGTCTCGCGCGCCGGGACAGGCTCCACGGAGGCGGATGGGCGAATGATGGCGGGCGGCATGGCCATGGGCCTGCGCATGCTCGGCCCAGCCCTGGCGAGCGAATCGTCGCCCGGAGCAGGCGCCCTGGCGATGGATGGCATGATGGGAAACATGGTCGAGTTTCTGGACGCCGGCGCCGCCTACCAGGAAAACGACGGAGTCGCCGATGCCGAGTCGGCGGATCATGACATGCGGACCTTCGCAAACGTGGCGGAACTCGTGGGGCGGGAAATGGTGGATGGGCAGGAGTGTTTTCACCTGCGTGCCGACAACCTCGGTCTGGGCCAGGTGACCGAAGGTGGTCACGTGTTCGAGCTCGCGTCGGTCAGCTTGTGGATCGACACCGAGTTCTATCTGAACCGCCGCCTCCTGATGGAAGGGACGCTCACGACCGACGGCAATACGAGCGCGCTCACGATCGAGAAGATTGACGAAGATTACGGCGTATACGGTGACATGGGCGTCGGAATGTATAGCCCGAAAAAGCAGATCATGCGCCTCACGGGCCTGATGGGGGGTCTGAGCGACAAGGAGCAGCAGGAACTCGAGGAAGCGAAGGCGAAGCTCGCCGAATTCGACGCGCAACTCGCGAGTATGCCTGCCTCGCAGAGGCAAATGATCGAGTCCCGGATGGGAGGACAACTGGCGCAGATGCGGCAGCTTGTCGAGGGCGGCGGGTTCGAAACCGTCGTGACCCTCAACGGCATCAAGCTGAACGAAGGTCCTCCCAGCGGCCTCGAAATGGGCAAGGCGATCACGGGGGGTACGCCGTGATTTTAGGGCCGAACGTGGAAATCTGACAGGTCAATCATTCACAGATCAGGTGGAGAAGATCATGCAAGCCAAGATTCGCAGGCTCGCCCTATCGATACTCGCAATCGGACTGCTTCCCTCGACACTCCACGGACAGCTGGCGGTTGATGTCCCGTTGAGATCGACGGGCGGAGCCCTGTTCGCACACACCAATGCGATAGACTTGCGGTCTACACATACGTTTGAGGCCACCAGCGGGAAAATCGACTAGTCACGTGTGGCAAGGGAGCCGGGTGGCACAGTTGTGAATCGCGGCGAGACTCCCATGCGCTTCATCCTGTTCCTCCGGCCGGGAGAGGTTGGCCAGAAGGTCCACCACCACGGGCAGACCATGGAACTCAGTGGAGCCAAAGAAGGCCTGATCGTCTCCGTAGCACCGGAGGGCTTTACGTTCGTCGTGGGCGAGACCGAAACCCCCATCTGGAAATCAGTCGTGTTGCGGCCGGGACAGAGGATGGAGTTGAGCAAGGTTCCGAACGAGAACGAGAAAGCGGTCATGGCCATGATGGCGAGGCGCCCTTTCCAGGTGGGGCTGCTGACGATGTCCGAAGATGGACCGGTACTAGGGACCATCGTCGGTTTCGCGCCGATCAATCTCTCCGTTTTCGAAGCCGATGCGGGCGGACAGCGCTCTGGTTTCCGGACAGGCGACCAGTTTCTTCCAGGCGACCAGTTTCTTCCAGGTGACCAGTACATCGCCGGGGAGAGGATCTGGAACCGCTAGTCGGTGAGACGTTTGAACTGGCTCGCTGGCAGTCGCCGGCGAGGCCAAAAGGAATGCGGGGACTTCGGCCGTTGTACCGGAGAGAGACAATCACTGTCAACCAGGAATCATGGGAAGCGCGAATGAGACCATTTGGAAGCGGTAGTGACGAGGCAAGGACTCGCCCGGGCATTCTGCGCGCGACGATCCTTTCTGCAGTTACCCTGATGGTGGCAATTCCGTCAGGCGCGCAAGCACAGAACGAAGGCAGCGAGAACCTGCTGGTGGCCCGGTACTCGGTTGAACCGGCCGCTTTCGACGGCGTCACGAGCTCGGCCGAGCTCACCGCGGCGCTGCGGAGGATCCTGACCGTTGAAGCATCCATGCCGCTCGACGAACCCCTCCGGGTCGACCTCATGGGTGAGATCCGTGATCCGATAGGGGGCGGGGCGCTCCGGCTTTCTTACAAGGGCCTCGGATTCGAGGTCGGGGCCGGCGAGGCCGAGTCCGGTAAGCTCGAGACGGTTGTTCGCTCATCCCACGGGCCCGGATCCGCCTATGACGACGGTGACTGGAGCGAGGAAGCAGCCTGGGCCTGGCTCCAGGAGGCCGTTGAAGAGGGACTGACATCCTCGTCAGCAGCAGATGGCAGCTTCGCCAGGAATGCAGACGGACGGGTACCTCTGCGTGTCGCGAATATCCACTCGGTCTCGTACGACAACTGGGACGTCGAAGACGGGCTTGGTGGGATTTACCTCAAGCTTCAGCCGAGCGCGGGCTTCGCCTCCTCGTCCGACGGAAACTGGGAGCAGCCCGCCGACTTCGGGTACGATGTGACGGTACTTCTCCTGGAACTGGAACCCGGTCCGGATTCCGAGCAGACGCCCGTAGCTGTCTCCGCCGGTGCCCGGGAGCGCATCGTGGGGATCTACGAGCCCGGCCCGGGCGGTGAGTTCGAGGTTCGCAGCGATGGGGACGCATTCGTCGGGATCATCCGCAGGACAGGTCGCGACGACCTGGAGGTCCCGCTCATCCCGCTTTCGGATTCGGAATTCATCTCCGACGTCAACGAGCAGCGGATCCGCCTGTCGTTCTCGACCGACGAAGAAGGGAAATCCAGCGAGGTGTCCGTCCAGCAGGGCGGTATCATCCAGACGTGGCCGCGCATGAACTGATTCCCGGCTTGACTCCGGCATTCGCCGCCGTATAGTCCGCGAATGCCCAAGCGCGAAGACATCTCCTCGATTCTCCTGATCGGCTCCGGGCCGATCATAATCGGCCAGGCCTGCGAGTTCGACTATTCGGGCACGCAGGCCTGTCGAGCGCTGCGCGAAGAGGGTTACCGGGTCGTCCTCGTAAATTCCAATCCGGCCACGATCATGACGGACCCCGACCTGGCGGATGCTACCTACATCGAGCCGATCACGGCCGAGTGGGTGGAGCGGGTGATCGAGAAGGAGTGCCCCGACGCCTTGCTCCCGACGATGGGTGGCCAGACGGCCCTCAATGTTGCGCTCGAGCTGAATGACTCGGGTGTGCTGGAGAAGTACGGCGTCGAGCTGATCGGGGCGGATACCCGTGCCATCCGCATGGCCGAGGATCGCGAGGAATTTGGCGCGGCGATGGACCGTATCGGGCTCAAGGTCCCGCACGGCGGCTTCGCCCGGACGGTGGACGAGGCGGGGGTGATCGCCGACGACACCGGCTTTCCGGCGATCATACGGCCGTCCTTCACCCTGGGCGGCACGGGTGGCAGCATCGCGTGGAACCGGGAGGAGTTCGAGGCGAAGGTCCGACGCGGACTCGAATTGTCACCGATCACGGAAGTCTTGATCGATCGCAGCGTGATCGGGTGGAAGGAATTCGAGCTCGAAGTAATGCGCGACGGCGCGGACAACGTCGTGATCGTCTGCTCGATCGAGAACTTCGACCCGATGGGCGTGCACACCGGCGACTCGATCACCGTGGCACCCGCGATGACGCTGTCGGACGACGAGTTTCAGCAGATGCGTGACGCCGCTATCAAGATCATTCGCGAGATCGGCGTCGAGGCCGGCGGGTGCAACATCCAGTTCGCGGTCAGCCCGCACGACGGTGACCTGCTGGTGATCGAGATGAACCCGCGGGTCTCCCGATCCTCGGCACTCGCGTCGAAGGCGACCGGCTTCCCCATCGCCCGGATTGGCGCCAAGCTCGCGGTAGGCTACCGCCTGGACGAGATCGAGAACGCGATCACGCGTGTTACTCCCTCGTCATTCGAGCCCGTTCTCGACTATGTGGTGGTAAAGCTCCCTCGCTTTACGTTCGAGAAATTCCCGAAGGCAGACGCGACTCTCGGCATTCAGATGAAGGCCGTGGGCGAGGTCATGGCGATCGGACGGACCTTCCAGCAGGCGTGGCTCAAGGGGTTTCGAGCCCTGGAGAATGATCGCGCCGGATGGCTTCCCGCCCCGAATCCGGTGGATGATCGTCTCAAGGATGGCGCCGCGGACACGATCAGGTCGGCCATGCGGACGCCCACGCCCGAAAGACCGTTCCAGATCCGTCGCGCATTGGAAGCCGGCATCCTGCCACGGGAAATCTCTGAACTTACGGGAATTGACCTGTGGTTTCTTGATCAGTTGGCCGATATTGTTGCCGCCACAACAACCATTCAAGCGGCGAGAACACTTGATGTCGATCTTCTCAAGGCCGCCAAGCGCATGGGGTTCGGCGACGCCGAGCTCGCACAGATCCGGGGGGTCCCGGAGGCGGAAGTAAGGAATCTTCGCCACGAACACGGCATCCGGCCGGTGTGGAAAACCGTGGACACCTGTGCCGGCGAATTTCCTGCCGCCACCCCATATCTCTACTCGACCTATGAGTCCGAGAACGAATCCGAATCGTCTGATCGACGGAAGGTCGTGATCCTCGGCAGTGGACCGAACCGGATCGGCCAGGGGGTGGAGTTCGACTATTGCTGTGTTTCCACGGCGATCGCGATGCGTGAGGCCGGGGTCGAGACGATCATGGTCAACTCCAACCCCGAGACGGTCTCCACCGACTTCGATATTTCCGACAAGCTGTACTTCGAGCCCCTGACGCTTGAAGACGTGCTCGAGATCGTCGAGCACGAGAAGCCCGAGGGAGTCGTGGTGCAGATGGGCGGCCAGACTCCATTACGCCTGGCCCGCCGGCTCGAGGAGTTCGGCGTCCCGATTCTCGGTACATCCGTGGATTCGATCGACACGGCCGAGGATCGGAGGAAATTCGAGGACCTGACTGTCAGACTGGGGATCACCACGCCAGAGGCCGGGACAGCGACCAGCCTCGCCGAGGCGATGCAGGTCGCGCACGGGATCGGCTACCCGGTGCTCGTGCGCCCGAGCTACGTACTGGGCGGCCGGGCGATGCAGATCGTGTACGACGAAGAAACGCTGCGGGAGTACTTCACGCTGGCGGTGCAGGCCTCGCCGAAACACCCGGTGCTGCTCGACAGATTCCTGGAAGACGCGTTCGAGGCCGACGTGGATGCGGTGTGCGACGGAGAGCGCGTGCTTATCGGAGGCGTAATGCAGCACATCGAGGAAGCCGGAATCCACTCGGGTGACTCGGCCTGCGTGCTTCCGCCCTATCTGCTCCGGGATGACCATATCGAGCAGATGCGCAGACATACGCGGGAATTCGCCCAGGCGCTGAACGTCGTCGGCCTGATGAACGTCCAGTATGCGGTGCACGACGGGCGGGTGTACGTGATCGAGGTCAACCCCAGGGCGAGCCGGACCGTTCCGTTTGTCAGCAAGGCGACGGGCGTTCCCCTGGCACGGGTGGCTGCCCGGGTACTCCTCGGCGAGAAACTGGACGATATGGACCTGCCGGACGAGTTGCCGCTGCTGAACGTGGCGGTGAAGGAGGCCGTGTTCCCGTTCAACAAGTTCCCCGACGCCGACCCGCTGCTCGGACCCGAGATGCGATCGACGGGCGAGGTCATGGGATTCGCGGACAGCTTCGGCCTCGCGTTCGCCAAGGCGCAGATCGCCGCCGATGGATCCCTGCCCCTGTCGGGGAACGTGGTCGTAACGGTGCACGATCGTGACAAGCCGGCCGCGACTCCGATCGTCCGGCGCCTGCACGAACTCGGTTTCGAGATCAAGGCGACCGCGGGCACCGCCCGATACCTCAACCGGCGGGGAGTACCCTGCGAGACCGTGCTCAAGGTACACGAAGGCCGGCCGCACATCCTCGACCTGCTGCTGTCGGGCGAAGTCCAGCTGCTGGTGAACACGCCGCTCGGAAAGGACGCCCAGCACGACGACTACATGATCCGCCAGGCAGCGATCTCCCGAGGTATCCCCTACACCACGACACTATCCGCGGCGTCCGCGGCTGCTGATGCGATCATCGCCCTGCGCAGCAGGAAGCTGTCCGTCCACAGCCTGCAGGAACGGATCGCAGCCCTGGCCGGTTAGTATCTCCGCCGGTCCCGAAGTGCCTGGTCTTGCCCAACGCTCGCCGGAGGCTGTCCGTGGTCATCGTTCGACGTCCGTTTCTTCTGCCGGTCCTGCTTTGTATGTCTTTCGCGTCGTGTAGCGAACCTTCGCCGGCGGTTGATTCGGAAAGCCCGACCAGCCCGAGAGGCGGCGCGCCTGCGTATTCTTCACTGGAGAGCTTCGTAGCCGACTACTGGATCCGACCGATCCCCGCACAGGGTCCGGCGCCGGCTGACTGGCCGGAGTTCGAGGCCTCGCTGCGTCCCGAGGCCTGCGGTACATGCCACACCCAGAAACTCGCCGACTGGAGCACGACGATACACGCGGACGCTTACTCGGCCGGGCTCTCAGGGCAGCTGGTGAATTGGGAGCAGTCCTCTCCGGAGACGGTGCGCAGCTGCCTGGTGTGCCACGCTCCGCTGGCCGAGCAGAGCGCATGGACGGGCGGAGCCGACGGTACCCTGTACCCGAATCCGACATTCGACCGGGACTTGCGTGACCGGGGGATTACATGCGCCGCCTGCCACCTGCGGGGGCGACGGCGGTACGGCCCACTGCTCCGCGATGGCTCCACCGGGCCCTCACCTGAAGACGCCCCGCACGATGGGGTTACACGGACGGAGTTCTTCTCGGACTCCCGGTTCTGTGCGGGTTGTCACCAGTTCGAGTTCCCGGCTCCCGAAGGAAACTCGATCCAGAATACGTACGAGGAGTGGCGGATCAGCCGCTGGGCGGACGAGGGAGTTTCCTGCCAGGACTGCCACATGCCGGACCGCAGGCACCTGTGGCGCGGAATTCACGACCCTGAGATGGTCCTTTCTGCCCTGAGAATCGAGTGGATCGACGGCCCCGGGGTCGGAATTCGGATTCGGAACAGCGGCGCCGGCCACCACTTTCCCACCTACGTGACACCTGAGGTGGTGGTGGAGATCACCCAGCTTGGAGCACAGAGGACCGCGCTGGAGACCAGACCGACGAGTTGGCTCATCGCGAGGAAAGTGGAGAATCGGAACGGTGTGTGGGTCGAGCTCTCGGACACGCGGATCGCCGTCGATGAGGCGTCGGCGTTCGAGGTGGAGGTCCTGCCGGGTGCGGAGTTCGCCCGGGCGACGATCAGCGTCCGCCCGGACGCCGTCTATAGCTCCGTGTTCGCGCAGTTTCTCGTGGGCTCACTACCGGACACGTCGCGGGTTCTGCTGTCGGAAGCCGCGGGAACAGCCGGGAACAGCCCGTTCGTAATCTTCGACGAAACGGTCCCGATTCAGCGCTGAAGCTCAGGACTCTTTGGACAGTTCCCGCAACTCCTCGAGCAGCTCATTCAATGACTCCGCCACCCTGCGGAACCGCATCGCGTGAGTCCGCAGCTTATCCTGGTCCGGTGAAACGGTTGACGACAGTTTCTCCATAACAGCGACGGAGTCCCGCAATTCTGCTTCCGCGGCAGTCACCGACCGGCCGACCGACTGCACCAACTGCTCCTTCTGCTCAGCCGCGAGCTCGCACTCGGTGAGGAGCCGGGCCCGGTCCATCTCGGCCTGCCGCCTGGCTGTGATGTCCCTCACCCCCCCGACGACTTGTACTGCTCCGTGAACCGGACGGGCCATCGGCCGCGCATAGTCCCGCACCCAACGCGTCTCTCCGGACCTGGTTGCGACCCGATACTCGACGGTATCCGCGCGTCCCGCCTGCAGCGCGCGGAGGTGTGTCCGCACCAGCTCGCGGTCATCCCGATGGACCATGCGAAGCCAGGCGTCCACGGCACCCAGCTCGGCCGGTGTGAAGCCGGTCACCTGCTGCACGTTGGAGCTCATCCAGTCCGTGATCGCCCGGCCGTCGGCCTCGATGTGGAGCGCGTAGGCCCAGTCCGCAGTCACTTCGGCGATCGCCCGATACTGTTCGGCCGCTGATTCTGCCGGTGCCTGGACCGGCGGCGCGGCCGGCCCATCGTTCCCGGTGGCCCTTTTCGCGTGCGGATGGTCCGGATGGGCCGTGGTCATATGGGCCGTCGCGTCACTCGAGTGGGGATGTCGATCCATCTTCATCTTCACTGACACTCGTCTGGTCCCTTTTCGACCCTGGCGCCGGCGCTGGTGCCGGCGGATCCGTCCGTTAGGAAAGTCGGGCTCGTTCAGCCATGGCCGATGAAAAGCAAGACGCGAACCGTTGTGCGGGGAACCCCGCGCGACCGAATCTGTGAGCACTCCGTCAGGACCCTGTTGGGGACCACGGCAATGGAACTCGTTGCGATTCCGGCGGATTCGACTGCCTCTCAACTCGTACTCCGAAGCCCGATCCTGCAGGCTGCGATTGAAAGTCCAGCCTCGAGATACTGGATACGATTCGTCATTTTGGCCCAAAGTCGGACAGGGCCGGGGCAACGCTTGTGGTCGGACTGCGTCCCGAGATAGGCTCATCTGGTGTCTCTGATACGCGCATGTCCCGTCTTCGCCCTGTTCGCGGTCCTCCCAGGGATCGTCGCGATTCCGACTGCGGCTTCTGGACAGACACCCGACCCGGTCGTCCTTCGCCTGGGCGGTGAGCCCGGCCGGACCGCACGATATCGGCATGAGAAGCAGCTGTCCCTGCATCTCCCGGAGGAGCTCGGGGGAGATGCCTCCACACGGACGCTGCTCAGGCTCGATCAGACCGTGGAGCGGAGCACCCGCGACTCGGTCGTCGTCAGCTCCGAGATCCGCGAATTTCAGTTCGAAGTCGTGCCGGCGCCCGAGCAACTTCCTGATCTGGGACGGCTCGAGGGAATGCGGTTTCGATCGACGACGACGCCGTCCGGCCGGATTTACCGGATCGAGGTGGAGGGTGCGGGGGATCAGGTCGGAAAACCGCTGAGAGACCAGATCGAGTCGTGGCTCCGGGAGCTCGGATTTCCTGCCCTCCCCGCCGGACCGACACGCCCCGGAGACAGCTGGAAGGACACGACGCGAGTTCCGCTCTCGGCGCTGCTTGGCTTGCAGGGAACGGCCGAGGCTGTCGAAGTACGGACGACAACGCTCAGAGCGATCGACGAGACGCCCCACGGCCCTACCGCCCTGCTGGATGTTCGCACGGAATGGACGAGCGCCGGAGAGGGCCCGTCGCCCGACGTCACCGTTCGCGGCTCTTCACGTCAGTCAGTCCGCTTTGCCATGGAGTCCGGCTGGTTCATCGACAGCAGTGGAACAAGCTTCATCCGCGTCGAAATCTCCAGCGGGGCCGGCACCGAACCATTGCGGATCGATGCGGTAGGCTCCTACGAAACGCAGCTCCTTGAGGGTGACGGCTGACGCGCCGATCAGGGAACGACGCGCGCCGTGAGTTCGTACAACTGTGTCCCGCGATCGAGCGCCCTCGCCGCTTCGGCCGGCTCGTCCCGCAGCCGATGGGC
>JAENXO010000539.1 GCA_016649455.1 Gemmatimonadota bacterium
GCGCCCGCAAGTCGGACAACAGCGCCGACAATCTTCCCGGCGCCTCGAACGCCACGACCGTGATCGGCGAGCCAGCGCATTGCGCCAGCCATTCGCTCCGGTCCCGGCCCTTGCGCGGGGGAAATCCGAGAAACGCGAACCTGTCAGCCGGGAGACCTGAAAGCCCTACGGATGCAGTGACAGCGGACGGCCCGGGAACCGCGAGCACCTGGAATCCTGCCCCGGTTACGGCTCGCACGAGGCGTGCTCCGGGGTCCGAAACGACAGGCGCTCCCGCATCAGTCACCAGGGCGCAACTCTGGCCCGAACGCAGTCGCTCGACGATTTCCTCCGAGCGTGCCGCTTCATTGTGTTCATGGAGCGAGCGGAGAGGAGTGGAGATCCCGAATCGACGAAACAGACCGGATGTGCGGCGGGTGTCTTCCGCATACACGACATCCACGACCCCGAGCGTTTCAATCGCCCGGGGCGACAGGTCATCGAGGTTTCCAATCGGTGTCCCGATCAGGAATACCGCTGCTTCGCTCATTATATGACCGCGCCCCCCGTCACCCGAAGGTGCGGAGGGCGCAAACAGGGGCCGGCGCGACCCCGGCCAATTTCGGGTACCTCAGACGTACTCCAGGATCTTCTCCTCGAGGTACTTCTTCGGGTACGCCCCGACGACTGCATCGACCAGCTCGCCGTCCTTGAAGTAGAGGACGCTCGGGATCGAGCGGACGCTGAAGCGCCCTGCGGTCACCCGGTTCTCGTCCACGTCCAGTTTGCCGACTTTCACCTTGCCCGCGTATTCCTCGGCGAGCTCCGCGATGATCGGTCCCACCATTCGACACGGACCACACCACTCGGCCCAGAAATCCACGATCGCGAGGCCCTCGGAAGACTCGATCTCGGCCCCGAAATTTTCATCCGTGATCTGCTTGATCTCGGCGCTTGCCACGTCACACTCTCCGATCTCGTGTTGAACCCCAACCTGCCTGACACCTAGATTAGACTCCGACGCGGGCGTCGAACTGAACGCCCCGCCGGCAATGATCCGCTCCTGGAGCGAATTCGCTTGGACAAGATCGACCACATTGGAATCGCGGTCAAATCCCTGTCCGAGGCCGTCCCGATCTGGACGGCCATTCTCGGACGCAACGTCTCCGGCGAGGAGGAAGTTCCCGCCGAAAAGGTCCGCGTCGCGTTCTTTGGCGACGGACCGGGGCGTGTCGAACTTCTCGAGCCAACCGATCCCGATTCTCCCATCGCGCGTCACCTGGAGAAGCGAGGGCCAGGCATCCACCACGTTTGCCTGGCCGTCTCAGATCTCGACACCGCGGTGGAAAGGGCCGAAGCCGCCGGGCTCGAGGCACTTCCACCCCGGATCCGGACGGGGGCCGGCGGACACCGCGTGGCTTTCTTCCATCCGCGGTCAGCCGGCGGCGTGCTGATCGAATTGAGCGAGGCGGCCACCGCCCAGTAGTCCCCACCCTCCGGTTCCGAGGCCCCGCGGCGACTCTGGTATCAGATCCCCGCGGTCAGGGCATCCACGTTCAATCGTTCCACGTACCAGCGACCCGAACTGTCAGGAATCGCGATCACCGGGACAATCACGCTCCCCTTCCGGGTGCCGGACATCCGAGCTTCGTAGCGCACGCGGTCAGGTCCGAGCATCGCGAAATTGGCCTGGCTGAGCGTGTAGCTCTCGTGCTTCAGCAACTGTGACAGGAAGATCATCCGCGCCTCGACGTCCTGGACTCCGAATTCGTCTACGGCGAGTCCGTCTGCGGTGCCGAATAGATTTATCATGCGGTTGTAGTCTTCGGCGTTGGCTGCATCGAGGAAATCGCGCACCGCCATTTCGGATGTAGCTGCACCAGCTGCCGCGCTCCCCCCCCCACTGCCCCCGCTGCCTCCGGACGAAGCGCAGCTCGAGAGGCCCGAGGCAACGAAGACGAGCAGAATGAGCCAGGCGGAACGAGCGCGGGCGAATCGGATCACTGAACCCTCCAGAACCTGAGAACACGGACTCGGGCCGAAACGCGAGTTGCGCGCC
>JAENXO010000311.1 GCA_016649455.1 Gemmatimonadota bacterium
GACACGGCTGTCCGCTGCCGCGTCGCGCACACGCCCGACTCTCGGAGCCGGGCGTGAAGTTCGTCAGGTGGCATGAGTCGCAAGCTATCACCCATTTTGACATTCTTCGGTTTAGCTCGTGTGCGCACCCTGCCGATAATTGGTAGATTTCGTTCTCGATGCCGCACCCCTCGAGTACACCCGGTTTTCTGGAGGACTCCAGCCGTGAGCACCCGACTACGCATCGCGGCAGTGGCCGCGCTATTGTTCGCCGTCACCGCGCCTGCGACCGCCCAGGATTTTGGAAACGCAAAGGAATTCGCCGCCGGGACGCTGAAGAACAAGGAGTACTCGCCGTATGCCGGGCGGGGCTATCCGACTCAGGTGTTCTGGGGCGACACCCACCTGCACACGAACCTGTCGGTGGACGCCGGGATGTTCGGGAACCGCCTCGGGCTCGAGGAGGCCTACCGGTTCACGAGGGGAGAGGAAGTCGTCTCCTCCACTGGCGTACGCGCCCGGCTGTCGCGACCGCTCGACTTCGTAGTCGTCGCCGACCACTCCGACGGCTACGGGATGTTCGCCAAGATCGTCGAGGGCGATCCCGAACTGATGCAGGACGAGACGGCCCGCCGCTGGAACCGGATGTTCAACGAGGGTGGCCAGTCGGCGGTGGACGCGACGCTCGAGCTCATCGATCTGTTCTCCAAGGGCCAGATGCCGTTCGAGATCAACAATCCCGAATCGATAGGGCCCGTGTGGGAGGATGTGCTCGAGGCGGCTGAGACCTACAACGAGCCTGGCGTCTTCACGGCGTTCATCGGCTACGAGTGGACCTCGCTGGCCCCACCTGGAAACAACCTGCACCGGGTCCTCGTGTACCGGGATGACGCTTCACGCGCGGGGCAGAAGCTGCCCATGACGACGGAAGTGAGCATCGACCCCGAGGACCTGTGGGTCTACATGGCGGACTACGAACAGAAGACCGGCGGGAAGGTGCTGGCGATCCCGCACAACGGGAACCTGTCGAACGGCATGATGTTCGCCCTCGAGGACATGGACGGGAATCCGCTCACGCGAGGCTATGCAGAGACCCGGGACCGATGGGAGCCGGTGTATGAAGTCACGCAGATCAAAGGGGACGGCGAGGCGCACCCGCTCCTGTCGCCGGACGACGAGTTCGCCGACTACGAGACCTGGGACCTCGGCAACCTGAACCTCAGCCAGGCCAAGACCGAGGACATGCTGCAGCACGAGTACGGTCGCTCAGGTCTCAAGCTCGGCTTGCAGCTCGAAGCCCGGTTGGGCGTGAATCCGTTCCAATTCGGGATGATCGGCTCGACGGACTCGCACACGAGTCTCGCGGCGATCGAGGAAGAAAACTTCTTCGGCAAACACTCGGGCGTCGAGCCCAGTCCAGAGCGCGCGGCGCACGTGGCCATTGGCGCGCCGGATGGGAGTATGGCGTTCATGGGCTCGGACATGGCCTCGTCCGGATACGCCGCGGTGTGGGCGACAGAGAACACGCGCAAGGCGATCTGGGACGCACTGATGCGCCGGGAGGTCTACGCCACCACGGGCTCTCGGATGATGGTTCGATTCTTCGGAGGTTTCGATTTTACCGAAGCGGACGCCCGGAGCAGGTTCCCGGGCCAGGCGGGGTATTCGAAGGGCGTTCCGATGGGCGGTGAGCTGTCGCGCCCGTCGTCCGGGACGGCTCCCTCGTTCCTCGTCGCGGCGCTCAAGGACCCGGTCGGCGGCAACCTCGATCGGATCCAGATCGTCAAGGGATGGCTGGATTCGGGCGGTGAGCTGCAGGAACGGGTATACGACGTTGCGGTGTCGGACGACCGTGAAATCGGAAGCGACGGTCGCGCTCGCCAGCCGGTGGGCAATACGGTAGACGTCGAGAACGCGACCTGGCTGAACACGATCGGCGATCCTGAGCTCATCGCTGTATGGCAGGACCCGGACTTCGACGCCTCGGAGCGCGCGTTCTACTACGCCCGCGTGATCGAAATTCCAACGCCCCGGTGGACAGCGTACGACGCGTACCGGTTTGGAATCACGATGCCGCCGGAAGTCGAGATGACTACCCAGGAACGAGGGTACACGTCCCCAATCTGGTATACGCCGTAGTCGGCGGACTCACGCTACCGGCCGAGTCGCCACCTGTGCCCCCGGAACTGATCCGGTTCCGGGGGGCGGCGGCGTGCCCGCCTAATCCCGCTTTCCGATGCTCCACACCGGGTCACTGTCCGCTTCCCGGCCCCGTCGCACTGTCAGGACAGCGGCCTCACCGGCCCGAATCGTACCGTCACTTCCCGGCTCGGCATGGAGAAGCATCTCTGTGACGTCGAGCGTGTCCACCGCCGCGACGTCCGCCAGATCGCCGATCTCCCCGTAACGCGGCCCTGTCCGGGCCACGGCGTCCTCGTAACGAATCGCGACGTCGGCCCGGATCGGCTCGCCTCCACCGAGGATCAATTCCCCACCCAGCAGCAGCAGGTCGTTCGAGAGAGACAGGTTCATCGGCAGTTCATCGTACGCCTCTGTAGAGTGGTCCTCGTACTCACCCGTCGCGATCGCGTGCAGGGCGCTGAGCAGCGCCACGACATTCAGCTTCCGGAGCTCCTGCTTCTGCGGGTCGCCGGCCAGCAGGCCGCTTTCGATGAGCACCGTACTCGTCCCCCACAGCTGCATGTTGTCCCCGAACGCCCGGGGGGTGAACTCGTCGTCGTAGCGCGCCATCCGCTGACCCAGGTCCGGCTCGAGCGTCGCGGCGATTACCGCCGCCACCTGCCGTGCGGACTGCCGGACCGGTCCCCAGCTCCGCTCCTCGTCGGCGGCCGGGGCCAGGAGGGCGATCGCCACGACGGGGCCGTCTTCGCCAGCCGTGCGGGTTCCCTGGTCGTGCAGATTGAAGCCGAAATCGGCCTCGATTGAATCTCGTACTCCGCGCAGGATCCGCCCCTCCGGGGTAGCAGTACGGCGCGCATCCCGGTTGATGTCGATGCCGACCCGGTTCTCACGCACAAACCGCTCTGCGCCGTCGGGGTTGAGCATCGGGATCATCGTGATCGTAAGCCGATCGGCGAGGGTCTGGCGCAGGGTGTCGGCGGCGGGCGCCGAAGCGAACCAGTTGACCAGGTCCGCCAGCGACATGCTGGCCGTGGACTCGTCACCGTGCATTTGCGACCACAGGAGCACGGTCACAGGACCGGACCCGAGCGTGACCGCGTTGATCGCCCTGCCCTCCAGCGATTCCCCGAGCCGGGTCAGGCCGATCCGGTCGGAATCGAATGCGGGGGCGAGAGCTTTCCAGTACTGCTCGTGCGTGAATCGTCGGTCGTCCAGACCTTCCACCCTGTAGCGCTCCGCGACCTCCCACCCGGCCGACCGGCAGCAGGGTTCCTGGGCGGCCGCCGGAACGGCGAACGGGTGCGCGAGAAGCGGCAGAGCACACAAAGTCCACGCGGGTCGAATCAGACGCATATCACCCATCCTACCAGTCCCAGCCGACGGCGATCGTCGTGCCAAAGTCGTTGTCGCTCGCACCCTCGGGCGGCCTGCTGTCGTACTGGTCGTAGAACGAAAAGCGCACATAGAAATCGCTGAACAAGTCCTGCCGATAGCTGATGTCGAAGTCGGCACGGACACGGCCCGACTCCGTGAGGCTCGGATAGACCAGAAGACTCGCGGCAAGGTCATTCTCCCAGTTCCCGAAGGTAAAAAAATTGAAGTAAGTGCCAAGCAGCGCTTCCAGCGAATTGTTGGCCTCGAGTCCGATGTAATCTTCCCGGTTTCCCAGGATCCCGGCGATCCAGCGCCACTCCACCCTGTTTGTCTGGAGGATATCGCGTCCGCCGACGGCGCCGAGCAGCAGCCGCAGATCGAGGTCGAGTTCCTGATTCTGTTCCGCCTGGCCGA
>JAENXO010000551.1 GCA_016649455.1 Gemmatimonadota bacterium
ACGAAAAGTGGAATGTCCGGGTTGGCCGCCAGTGGCTGGCCCTCAGCCGCGAGGACTGGATCTACGCGCAGGACATAGCATCCATCGAGTTCTCAGCCAACAACTTCAATTACGCGATCTGGTCCTCGCTCGGAATCCAGACGCGCTACCAGGCAGAGCGGCTTCGGTGGTGGTTCGCGCTGTCGAACGGCGCCTTCGGTGGCCGGCAGGGATTTCCCGCGGCACCGGAGGCTGCCGACGGGATGGTCAGCTCCCGCGTGGAATACCAGTTCGGCGGAGCGGACTGGTCGGTGTGGGATGACCTGATCGGTCGTCGGGGCCGATCCAGCGGCGTACTGCTAGGAGCTTCGGGTGCCTACCAGGTACGTGACAAGAACGAGACGGACACGCGGAACGCATCACAGCTGAACGCGGACCTGAGCGTCAACGGAAGCGGCTTTCACCTTTTCTTCGCGGGATCGTGGACGAGCCAGCAGCTTCAGAGCCGCGACTGGTACGATCAATACGGGTTCGTCGCCCAGGGCAGCTTCTTCGTCTCGAATCAGACGTATCTGTACGGACGGTTCGACGGGGTATTCGCTGGAAGCACGCCGGGCGACCACGAGGACTACACGGTGTACGCCGCCGGAGTGGGCTGGTTGCCATTCCTGTGGACCAATCGATGGAAGGTGAATCTCGAATTCTCGTATCTTCCGCAGGCGATCCACGAAACGACGGTGGAGCCGAGTGGAATGCTGGGATTCCTTCCAAGCGACAGCCCTGACCAGTGGAGTATCAGGACGCAGTTCCAGTTCGGCTTCTAGCGCACCTGACGGAGAGGAAGTTGCCCTCCGCCTGACTGCGAACGAGATTCGGTCTCAACTATGACTCAAGAGCCCTCCTCGTCCGCCACGCTCACTCAGCCGAGTGCGTCCGAGGTTCCCATAATCGCGCTGGTCGGGAACCCGAACGTCGGCAAGAGCGTCCTGTTCCGGAACCTCACCCGGCGCTACGTCACGGTTTCCAACTATCCAGGTACGACGGTCGAAATCGTGCGCGCGAAGGCGACCGAAGAGGCCGGAGAGCGGGAGATCGTAGACACGCCCGGGCTGAATGACCTCGCTCCGCGGACAGACGAGGCCAGGGTCACGCGGGAACTGCTGGACAGCCATCCGAATTCCACCGTCGTGCAGGTGGCCGACGCGAAAAACCTCCGTCGCGCCCTGTTTCTCACCTTGCAGCTGGCGGAGCTTCGCCGCCCGATGGTGCTCGTGCTCAACATGTGGGACGAGCTGGAAGCTCGGGGCGGGCAGATCGACGTCGACCGGCTGTCGGCATTGCTCGGCATTCCCGTCGTGCCGACCGTGGCGCCGGCCAACCGGGGCACAGGCGAGCTCGTCGAGGCACTGGATCGGGCCGCCGTTCCATCGGTCGCGCCGGAGGAAGGATTCTCGGCTCCCAGCGATGTTACGCGGCTCGAGCAGGTAAACGAAATCCTCGTCGAGACATGGTCGATTTCGCAGCCCGCCCGGGCAACGCTGGGCGTGAAGCTGGGCTTCTGGGCCATGCATCCCGTGAAGGGACTCGCCGTCCTGTCGCTGATCCTGGTCGCCGTGTTCTGGCTCGTCGGCCTGTTCGGCGCCGGGACCCTGGTTGATGTGCTCGAAGTGGGGCTGTTCGAGCAGCGGGTGTCACCGGCGGCGATCGCCGTCGCGGACCGCCTGCTCCCGTTCCCGCACGAACACGCAGTTGAGGATGTGCCGCTAAGGCTCTCCCTGCCCCTGACCCCTGCCCATGAGGTCGTGCTGCGAGAGTCGATCCGACCTGCGGTCCAGCCGGCGTACGACGTTTCGCCCTCCGTGGATCTCACCTCAGGGCAGTCGATCCGGCGCTGGATTCATGACTTTCTCGTCGGTCCGTTCGGCCAGATCACGATGGGGCTGAGCTACGCGCTGGCCATCGTGCTCCCGATCGTCACGGTGTTCTTCCTCGTGTTCAGCGTGCTGGAGGACTCG
>JAENXO010000405.1 GCA_016649455.1 Gemmatimonadota bacterium
CTCCATTCGACCCAGAGCCTCGACCAGGAACGCCGGCTCGAGCACTTGAACCGACGGCGACTGGGAAAGGTCCACCCGGAATGCCTCGGTCGCGGCACGGGCCAGCAGCGAGTCCTGCGCCGTGAAGTCCGCGACGATCACGGGAGCCCGGTCGTCGATCACTCCCCGGGCAACCAGGCTGCCGGCCGGCCCGATGCCCGCCTGGCGCATGACGATCCAGGCGATGGTCACGGCTACCAGGAACAGGAATGCCAGCGCTCCACCGCCGAGAGCGTTGCGCCAGCTGAACAATCGGCGGGTGCCGGACGAGGCCGATGCAGCCGCGACCGGCGCTTCGATCACCGTGTCAGAATCGGTCACGGTCGGCGCCAGTTGCGAGTCGCCACCGTCTTCGCTCTCCACGGCCTTCGCAGGCGCCACACCTTCCTGCACGAACGCGGTCGCCATGACGATCGGCAGACCGATGACGAGCAGCACCAGCGCGAACGGTTCGACCCAGTCCGGGAATCCCACAGAGTCGGCGAGCTGCGCCACGACCTGCAGCGCGATCCACGACCCCGCGAGGTAGATGCCGAGCACCTGCCACAGGGAGCGGCGGTGCGCTTCGTGGATAAGCTTCTTCATCCGCGTTCCCTCAGGATCTCCGCAAGCCGCGTTCGGGCCGCCTCCACCCGGGGCTGCAGCTCGAGATCCGCTTCGTCCCACAGCTCGACGAAGCGAGCGTAGTAGACGGCGGCCTGCTCGGGATCGCCCGCTTCGTCATACAGATACCCTAGCCGCTCGTTGGAAAGGGCCAACACGTTGGCATCCCAGCCAAGACGCTCGTGGGAATCCGTCTCGATATACGCCTCGTAGTAGACGATCGCCGAGTCCCTGACTCCGAGCGAGTCGAACAGGATAGCGGTCGGCATGTACCGGCACAGGATACAGTCGCGGTTCTCCCTCGCACTGTTCTTCTCGAGTGCCTCCGCGTAGCGGCCTTCTCCCATCAGCAGCGTGGCTTCGAGGTTCAGGTACGTGTCGTCCATGTCTGCGCGGTATTCTTCCGGGACGACCGATTCGAACTCGGCGACCAGTTCCTCGACCGCTGCTCTGTCACCGAGGCGCGCGCGTGTAAATGCCGTTCCGATGTAATTCCGGTTCATCGGCTCGTCCGCTTCGAGCGGCTCTTCGTCGAGCAGCGCATCGAGCCGGTCGCGGGCTCGATCGTTGTCTCCGCGGACGATCGCGTCCAGCCACACCAACTGCGTCAGCATCGAGCGCCTCGGATTCGGTCGCCCGGATCGCGCATGGGCCCGGGCCGATTCCTCGGCCAGTCGCTCAGCCTCGCCCAGACGTCCGTGCAACGCCTCGATATCGGCTAGCGTGTTCAGTCGAAACATGTCATTGGCAGCATCTGCGGGGAGCTCCGAGTATCGCTCCGCGGCCCGGGCGACTGCCTCGTAGTCCTGCTGGCTCGCGGCCAGCTGGACCTGCAGACTGACGACGACGTCATCCGTCGGAAACCGCCCGGCAGCGGTCTCGAGGTGCGCTTCGGCCTCCTCGTACTGCCCGAGATTGATCTCGGCCCGCGCCAGGTTTCTCAGATGAACGGCCGCAGTGGTGTCCTGCAGATACGCGCGGGAGAAGTACTCGGCGGCGAGATCCCACTGAGACAGATCTTCACTGTAGATCACGCCAAGGTTGTTGAGCGCCCAAGTATCGCCCGGGTCCATCTCGATCAGGCGCTCGTAGGCCATGATCGCGGACTGATAATCCTTTCGCACCGACTCGTAGTAGGCTGCCTCCGTGAGCAGGCGCTCCCTCTCGGTCAGCCGGTCTCGTCCCTCGAATGCTCTTTCGAGCGCCTCGATCCGGCCGCTGTTCGTTGTTCGCGTCAGGCCGAGCTTCCGCCACGCCATCGCGAATCCGGGATCGATCGACACCGCCTCCTCGAGCAGGGCGTTCATCATGTCGCTGTCTCCGCCCCGGTCAAAGACCGCGATCGCCTCCGTGTACTTCTCCAGTGCCTCGAGCGATCCGGTCGTGACCTCGTCCAGCGGGTCGTCCGCCCGCAGGTCTGAATAGGATTCACCAATCCTCTCCCGCATCTTCGCCGACAGCCGGTCGATTGCGGGAATGATCGCATCCGCATCCGCCGCGGTCTCGCGATGCGAAGCGAGAGTTTCCCCACTCCCCGCGTCGACAATGCGAGCCGACAGAGAGTAGCCGTTTCCGATCGTCTGGATTTCTCCCGCAATCACCGCCGGATATCCCTCGCGCACTGCAAGCTGGCGGGCCACCTCAAAGGTCAGCGGGTCGTTCGCGTCGAGCTGCATTCGCTCTAGCGCACCCGCCAGCGTCGCCGGCTCGACGATGTCCACGACCTCAGACTGCTCGAGATCGATACGAAGCGCCTCCGTCGCGGCCGCTCCGAGTGACGGGTCAAGCGATTCGAATTCCGCGATCACGATCCGGGCTTTCTCATCCAGCATGCCCTTCGCGACGAGCGATCCAACCGGACCGATTCCGCTGTTCCGCATATACATGAAGCCGCCGGTCATGATAGCCAGCAGCACGAAGGCAAGTCCCCCGCCGACGAGCGCGTTCTTCCACGTGAACATGCGCCGCATTTCCGGCGACGGCTGCGGGCCCGCATCCGCAACTGGGACCGAGGCCGCGGCTGACGCGCCGGCGCCACCAGAGGAGCCAGCTGGCGAATCGGCTACCGTCGCCATTCGCTTCTGCACGAACGCAGTGGTCAAGATGACCGGCAGGCCGATCAGCAGCAGAACCAGGGCGAATGGAAACACCCAGTTCGGCAGGCCCATGTTCTCCCTCAGGACGTCCACGACCTGGAGGACGACCCACGAGCCGGCACCATAAATGCCAAAAACCTGGAGAAGCGTGCGACCACCGATCATCCGCGTTCCCTCACGATTACCACGAGTCTTTGGCGCGCCGCCTCCACCCGCGGCTGTAACTCAGGATCCGCGTCCTGCCA
>JAENXO010000627.1 GCA_016649455.1 Gemmatimonadota bacterium
CGGGCTCCCCGCGCGTGGTACTCCTCCATCAGCGACAGGTCGGTGCCGATCGAGAAGCCGTTCTCGATTCCGATCGCGGCCACGAGCTTACCCTCGGCATGCAGCCGTTCCACGTCGTCGGGCGTCAGGGCGAGGCCGATTTCATCCGGGTACATCTCGTCCGTCAGCCGGTGAATCGCCTCGAACTTCGGGAGCGCCTCGGCCTTTGCCTCGGCGTAGTTCTCCTCCGTCCTCTCCGACTGGCCCACGTAGACGATGAAGAAGGCCACGTCCAGTCCGCCGGCCCGCATCCTCGGAAGCGTGACCTGTCGCCCCTCTTCCTGTCCCGGGTCTGACTCCGCGGTAGCGAAATTGGACGAGATGTCGTCGTGCGTGTCGATCGAGATCACGCTCTCGTGGATCGCCCGGGCGCGAGTCTCGAGATCGGCCTCTGGCGCCGGGCCTTCCCGTTCACACCCGAAAATCGGAATGAGGAGGACAGCCGCGATGGTAAAGACGTACGAGGGACGTTTCCGTGGGGGGTGCGCTGGGTGCATCCTTGTATCCTGTCGTCAATTTCTCGCGGACCAGCGGCGAATACTCGACCGGCAACCTCCGCCACCAGCCGAAATCGCGCAACATCCTTACGGGCTGCCTCCTTCATGGATAGTTGCCGCGACAAGCGCGGAGCGTCGATCTTGAGCCCCAGACCTGCAATACGAGGTACTTTGATGAAGCCACTGAGATCGTCAGTCCCCGCCGTCCTGGCCCTCCTCGCGCTGGCTGCGCCTGCTGCCGCCCAGGAATCGCGATTCGAGACCGCATCGTGGGAGACCCTCCGGGCCCGCGCCTATCCCGAGTGGTTCACCGAAGCGAAGCTCGGGATCTTCATCCACTGGGGTATCTATTCCGTCCCCGCCTGGTCGGGTGCCGAGGACTACGCCGAGTGGTTCCTGCGTGGCCTCCAGACCGGCGACTCGCTCCGCATGCGGTACATGCGCGACAACTACGGCGAGGACTTCGAATACGAGGATTTCGCGCCGCTGTTCGGGGCCGAGCTTTTCGATCCGGATGAGTGGGCAGCACTGTTTCGGCAGGCAGGCGCGCGCTACGTGGTCCTCGTCTCCAAACATCACGACGGCTACGCGCTGTGGCCCAGCGCCTACTCGAAGGGCTGGAACAGCGTGGACGTCGGGCCGGGGCGCGACCTGGTCGGCGAACTCACCGAGGCGGTCCGCGAGGCCGGCCTCCGGATGGGGCTCTACTACTCGTTGGGCGAGTGGACGAACGAGCTCCACCGCTGGTACACGGATCCTCCCGACAGCATCGGCCCGTACGTGGACCGCCACCTGGTCCCACAGTTCAAGGAGCTCGTCGAGGCCTACCGCCCGGATCTGATCTTTGCGGACGGGGAGTGGCTCAACTCCGCCGAGCAACTGCGCTCCCGCGAACTGATCGGGTGGTACTTCGACGCGTGTGGACCGGACGCCGTGGTGAACGAAAGGTGGGGCGCTGGCAGCGACATCGGATTTCGGACGCCCGAATACAGCTCGGGGATCGAGCTCACCGACCGGCCGTGGACCGAGGTCCGTGGAATCGGGCGATCGTTCGGCCTCAACCGGAACGAGAAGCTCGAGGCGTACATGACGCCGGAGGCCCTGGTCCATTTCTTCGC
>JAENXO010000360.1 GCA_016649455.1 Gemmatimonadota bacterium
AGCGTATCCATCCGGGCGACTACCGACGGAACATCCGTCACGATCACCGAGTTCGCACCCTGGTACGCTACGACCTGTCCCCGGTTGGGAGTCGCGAGCTGCTCGAGCGTTTTCGCGACCGAGTCTGCTCCGGCATAGTTGATTCGAAATACGCGAGTTTCGGTCTGCAGCGTGTCCCTTGTGCGGAGTCCTTCGAACTTGTCGACGATCAGTATCCCTTCGGACTGCAGGCGCCAGCCGAGCCCCTGCGCCGCGAGAATCGCGTCGAGTGCGACATCCCAGGGCTGATCGCGGATGTCGATCCCACGCACGGTCATGTCGGCCGCATCCGAACTGGGAACGATCGAAACCCCTGCGTACTCCGAGAACCCGGCCAGCACGTCAAGCATGCTGGCGCTGTCGAACGATACGGTGATTCTGGACGGCTCGTCCTGCAGTCGAGCTACCTCCCTCGCTGGAATCGTCTGATCGGATGGAATGGCTGCGGTGGCGTTGGCCGCGGTCGTCGACCACGAGTCGAATTCTCCACCCGGGTTCGGAAACCTGATCCGGAGTTGCCCTGCCTCGACCCTCACGTCGTACGCGGCCACCTCTGCCATGTCGAACACGAGGCGAAGGACTCCAGGCCTGAACCAACTGCTCCGGAGCCGCATCACACCGCCGCGACTGATCGCATCGTAGCTGCTGTTCGGCAGCCCCGTCTCTGCGCCGGAAAGGTCGAGGATCAGCCTCGGAGGTTCCTCCAGAGCGAAGTCCCGAAACGTCACTTCACCGGAAGTCACCACGACGATCTCGGTCTCGCCGCCGACCTGCGCGATCCGAACTTCCTGGACCGCTCCCGGGCCGCCACTCGACCAAGCGAGTAATATCGAGGCGAGAATCGTTTTGAGGATCATCCTCCCTGCTCCTTGTCCAGACTCTTGAGGCGGAGCGTCTCCTGCCGGCTCACTCCGAACGCCGTAACGACGAAGTCGACTTCCGCGGCACGGACCCGGACGAGCTTCGCCCCGCCGATCACGTCACCTTCCCAGACTCGATATCGCTTGCCGGTCGCCCGATCCATGAGAATCGCGATGCTGCCCGTTGCGGGACTGTAGACGACCCCGCTCAGGTTCAGATCTTCGAATCGCGGCCCCAACTCATCACCTGCCGAAAGCGGTTCGAACGGATCTCTCCGTGTTCCCGCCGGATAGTTGAACGTCTCCCGGTCAACGGAAGTCTGCTGATCGACCGCGGACGACTCCGTCGCCTCTGCCGGTCGATCATCCGTCTCCTGCGCCTGGACGCCTGTCGGAACGACCAGGATCGTTGCCAGGAACAGGCTGGCAGTAAGTCCCGCTCTGTTCATCTCAGCCCCCCTGGCCTTCGGTCGGCCGCGTCTCGGGCGTGCCGAGAACGAAGGTCTCGAGCTGGAACGTCGCACGGACGAGCTGCCGACCCGAGGGCGTCATTTCCGTGGGCACGATCTGCGTGATACGCGGCCGAACGATCCGGTCGAACGCGGCCACGCGAGCTAGAAACGTCCCTATGGCGTGATATTCACCCTCGACCTCCATCTGCCACTCCTGTCGGAGCAGCGTTCCGGCGCTGTCGGCATCGACCGGCTGTAGAGGTTCCACGTTGATCAGCCGAAGATTGAGTGCCTGCGTCTGGGTCGCGATCGCTTCGTAAATCGCCGGCACCTCTGCACCCGAGGGAACGAGCTTCTGCAGCAGCGTGAATTGCTGTTCGGCATACGACAGACGATCACGCAGCCGCTGCAGATCCCCGATCTGGGCTTCCGCCATCTCGTTCTGCAGTTCGAGGTCATCGGCCTGTTCCGTGAACTCGATGAGTTCAACGCCACCCGGTCGATAAACGTAGACGTAGTACAGAGCCGCCGCCGCGATCGACAGGATCACGATGAGCAGCATGCTCTGTTGTCGCTGGTCCTTAGGAAGCAGTGCCATGCTCAGCTCCCCTCCGTCCCGGCGGGCGCCCGGGTTTCCGGCGGATCGGCATAGGTGACCACGACCTTGAACGCATGAGCGGAGACGTTATCGACTTCGGCCTGCTGGCTTCCCATGATCCTCACCTGCTCGACATACTCCGATTCCTGCAGGTTCCGGACGAACCGGGTGATCGCCAGCGGGTTGGCAGCGAGCCCGTCGACCTGGACCTTGAGATCGGGTAGCGGAGTCGAAACCCGAACCGCGGTCAGCCAGGTGTATTCGGGAAGTGCCCTGGCCAGCTCGTCGAGCAGGTGAGGCCACACGAAGCGACCTTCGTCGAGCCCCCTGACGAGGTCGAGCCGTTCCTGGATCTCTCTCTCCCTGGCCGTGAGGCTGTCACTGAGTACCCTCAGGTCTGCCAGCCGGGTCGAGTCAGCGCGTGCTTCCTCGAGTCTCGCGTCTACTTCGGTCCTGGCCGACCGCTGCGTGAACCACAGCCCGCCGACCGCCAGCACTGCGAGGCCGAATGCGACCAGTGCGGCCAGAGTCCACGGATCGCGACCGTCTCCACTACCCCTGCCGGATCCGAGCCACGCAGGGGCCGCCAGACGAGGAGTCCGGCTCCTGCGGGCCTTTCCGCCGGTCGGGTGGAGATTGACCTCGATCATGCGAGTCTCCGCAGCGCCAGTCCGACGGACAGCATCATGAGGGGCGCGATACTCCGTGCCTCCTCCAGGTCGACTGCGCCGGCCTTGACTCCCAACCGCTCGATCGGATTCGCGATCTTCGTCTCGACCCCGAGCCGCTCCGCCAGGGCCTCGGCGAGGCCGGGCACGCGGACACCCCCTCCGCACAGGAACAGGCGGCCGAGATTCGCGCCGACTTCCTGCGTCTCGAGGAAGGCCGTGGCGCGCTCGATACCTCTCCCCACTTCCTGAGAGCGCTCGTACAGGAACGAGCGAAGTCGCTCGTCCGCATCGTCACCGCGGAGGACGGCTTCAGCTTCGTCCGCCAGCATGCCGCGCTCACGCTGCAGATCGAGCGACAGGCGTCGGGTTCCGAAGCTCAGATCCCTGGTCAGGACGGGAACCCCGTCCTCGAGGATATTCACGTTGGTAATTTCGTGGCCCACGCTGACGAGGCTCGACAGCCCCTTCATTGCTTCCGGATAGTTCACCTCCAGCGCGTTGTGCAGCGCGAAGGCATCGACGTCTATGATCCGCGGGTTGAGGTTCGCCTCGTCGAGCAGCGCGACCTTGTTCTCGACCAGTTCGCGCTTGGCGGCGACGAGAAGCACCCCCATCTGCAGGCCCTCTCCCTCGGGATCAGTGATCTCGAAGTCGAGCTGAACATCATCCATGTCGAATGGAACGTGCTGCTCCGCTTCCCAGCGGATGAC
>JAENXO010000238.1 GCA_016649455.1 Gemmatimonadota bacterium
AGCGTCGATTCCTGCATACGTGCTCGACCCGGTAATGGTCGCAACGAGTGGTGACCCGCTTCTGGAGAGCTCCGCCGTGGATGCGCTTCGGTCCGAGCTGCTCCCCCTGGCGTCCGTCGTTACCCCTAACCTGCACGAAGCCGAGATCCTGGCTGGAATGCGAGTCGAGAGCGAGACTGACATGCGGCGGGCCGCGGAACGAATTCTCGGAGCTGGTCCGGCCGCTGTTCTCCTCAAGGGAGGCCACCTGGAAGGCGACCAGGTGGTGGACCTGCTGCTCACAGAATCAGGGGAACGGAGCTGGCGATCCCCCAGGCTCCCGGTGGGAAACGCGCACGGGACGGGCTGCACGCTTTCAGCGGCGATCACCGCGGGCCTCGCCGCGGGCCGCAGTCTCGAGCAGGCCGTGGAGGCGGGAATCGACTTCACCCGGCGAGCGCTCCGGACCGCTCCCGGGCTCGGATCGGGCGCGACACCTCTCAATCACTGGACGCGGCCGTAATTCGCCGATCGGCAGCAGCCACTGCCGCCGTCACGAGATCCTGGAACTGGTCGGCCACACGTTCGGTCGTCTCGATCACCTCCTGGTGGTCGAGCGGCTGCGAGCTGATTCCCGCCGCGTAGTTCGTCAGGCAGCTGACTCCAAAACAGCGGACGCCGCGCGCCCGGGCAGTGATCAGTTCGGGTACCGTGGACATGCCGACGGCGTCCGCGCCCAGCCGTTCGAGCATGCGGATCTCGGCCGGAGTCTCGAAGCTCGGCCCCAGCACCGCGGCATAGACTCCCTCCCGGAGAGTAGCGCCCGTGGACCGCGACGCTTCGTGCAGCACCTGTCGCAGCTCGGGATCCCAGGCCGCCGAGAGATCCGGAAATCGTGGATCACCGGGCACCACGCTTCCGACCAGCGGATTCCGGCCCATCAGGTTGATGTGGTCTCGTATCGCCATCAGATCGCCTGGCCTGAATTCAGGATTGATCGCCCCCGCCGCGTTGGACAGGAACAGTCCCTGAATCCCGAGCGCCGCGAGAACCCGGATCGGAAACGTCGCCTCCCGTACGGGATGTCCTTCGTACAGGTGAGCCCTGCCGCGCATGGCCACGGCCGGAACACCGGCCAGCGTCCCCAGCACCAGGACTCCGGCGTGTCCGACGACCGCCGGCTCAGGAAAGCCCGGCAACTCGCTGTAGGGTATCGCCTCTGCGGCCTCGAATCTGTCCGCCAGGCCCCCGAGCCCTGATCCAAGGACCAGACCGATCCGAGGGCTCGTCCCGGGAACCCGCTCGAGGACGAACCGCGCCGCCTGCTCGGCGCGAGCCGTGAGATCGGACGAAGAGCCTCCCGTGCCACTTCCCACCGGCCTCTCCAGCGGTTGATTCATGCGAGCACTCCCGCGAGGGTAGCCGTCATCCACGTCGCCGCGGTTCCCCCGAGCATCGCGCGCATCCCGAGCTTTGACAGGTCCTGGCGCCTGGACGGGGCGATCCCGCCGATACCACCGATCTGGATCGCGATCGATGAAAAATTCGCGAACCCGGTCAGGGCGTAGGTAGCGATGATCACGGACTTCGGAGACAGGGTGGAACCGACCGCCAGGCCATCCGCCAGCATCTGAAACGCGACGAATTCATTCGCCACCATCTTCACTCCGAACAGACTTCCGATCTGCGCTGCGTCCGCCATCGGAACTCCAATCAACCAGGCCACGGGTGCGAACGCGTAGCCGAGCAACATCTCGAGGGTCACTCCTTCGATCCCGAACAGACCGAGTCCCCAGCCCAGCAGTCCGTTGAATAGCGCGATGAGCGCGAGAAACGCGATCAGCATCGCGCCGACGTTCAGGGCCAGCCGCATCCCGTCCGCCGCTCCCCCGGCCGCCGCATCGATCACGTTCGAGTGATCCATCTCCAGTTCCATGTCGAGCTTGTCCGTGGTCTCCGGGTGTCCGGTCTCGGGAACCAGCATCTTGCTGACCACGATCGCCGCCGGGGCTGCCATGATGCTCGCCGCCAGCAGGTGGCCGGCTATGGTGGGAAAGTACCCGGCGAGCATCGCCACGTAAGCCGCCATCACTCCGCCCGCCACGGTAGCGAACCCTCCGACCATGACCGTGTTGAGCTCCGACATCGTCATTCTTTCGATGAACGGCTTGACCAGTAGCGGCGCTTCGGTCTGGCCGACGAAGATGTTCCCGGCCACCGAGGTAGTCTCCGCGCCACTCGTCCCGAGTGTTCGCTGCATCATCCACGCGACACCCCTGACCACCCTCTGCATGAACCCGACGTAATAGAGAATCGTCATCAGGGCCGAGAAGAAGATGATCGTTGGAAGTACGCTGAACGCGAAGTTGGCCAGCAGGGGAACGCTCCCCTCGCCTCCAGTGACCGGAACGACAGGATTCACGAGGTTGCCGAACACGAAGGAGGCGCCGGCGTTCGTGTAGCCGATCAAGGCCACGAATACGTCGTTCACGACCCGAAAGAACCCGCGCCCCCACTCCGTCTTCAGAACGAGGAGAGCGAACAGCATCTGCAGGCCCAGCCCTTTCGCGACCAGTGACCAGCGGATCGCCGATCGATTGGCGGAGAACGCCCACAGAACAAAGATGATCACGGCGAGAGCGAACAATCCCCTGCCGAGCCGGATCGGGAACGGCTCGTCGATCGCATCCACATCCACGATGCTGGACGTCGCCCGCTCCTGCGTGCGGGCGGCTGGCCCGGGCGCTCCGACCGGCAGGTCCAGAGAACCGACCTGGAACGCGGGCAGCCGGGCCGTTGGAGCATCGATCGCCGGAGTAAGAACCGGGTCAGCGGACGCCCCGGATGACGGGAATGCGAGCGCGACACACGACACCAGGCCCGCGAAATGGAGACCGCGTCGCAGGCGCGACCGCGCCGGACCTACCACGAGCCGAAGCGCCCGAGCTGGTCCTTCGTGAGGACGATGCCGGCGTGCTTCGCCTCGACCAGGGTCTTCCTGGCAAACAGCTTGATTAACACGACCCCCGCGATGAACCCTCCGATATGCGCCCAGAACGCCACACCTCCACCCCCACTTCCGATGCCGCCGCCCTGCACGATTCCGGAGAACAGTTGAAGGGCGAACCACAGACCAAGCACCGTCAACGCGGTGAGTGGAATGACGCGGATGTAGAAGATCAGGAAGATCAGCGTGTGAACACGGACCTTCGGATACAGCACCATGTAGGCGCCCATGATCCCGCTGATCGCCCCCGAGGCGCCGACCGTCGGAATCGTGCTGCCCGGCGCGAACATGATATGCGCCACCGAAGCGAGAGCTCCGCACAGCAGGTAGAAGATGATGTAACGGAAGTGGCCCATGGAGTCTTCGATATTGTTTCCGAACACCCACAGGAACCACATATTTCCGATCAGGTGCATCCACCCGCCGTGCATGAACATCGAGGTCAGCACCGTCCATGCGCCGAGCCCCCCGATCGTGCAGCCGGCATCTCCGAGCGACACCGTCTCACCGGGCAGAACGGAACCCGTGATCTCGCCCGGGATGGTGCCGTAGGCACAAAGAGAGTTGAGGAACGCATCCGGTGCGCCCCCGCCCTGGACCAGGAGCCATACCAGCACGTTCGCCACGATGATCAGAATCGTGACGAACGGAAACAGCTCGGTCGGGTTGTCATCACGCAGCGGGAACATGCTCGACAGGGTAGACGGACCCATGAACCGACGCAATATGTCATTCGATCCACCAGGCGACGGACCAACATCTGCCTTTCTGACACGAATCCGGTGACCGGGGTGCCAGAATAGCGGGGAAATCCCGGATTTCCGGTGCCAGGCGCGGCACATCGCTTGCACTTCCCCCCGCAGACGAATCAATGAACGACCCGGTCTCCCGCCAGCCAGGGCGGCGCGGCCTCCGGGCGGGAGCGAGAAAGGGAAAACGCATATGAGCAAGGTCATCGGAATTGACCTCGGAACGACGAACTCAGTCGTATCCGTGATGGAGGGAGGCGACCCGGTCGTGATCCCGAACGCCGAAGGTGCTCGGACGACACCGTCGGTGGTCGCGTTCACGAAGGACGGGGAGCGCCTCGTCGGACAGGTGGCGAAGCGGCAGGCAGTCACGAACCCGGTGAACACCGTTTCGTCGATCAAGCGGTTCATGGGACGAAAGTGCTCCGAGGTGGAGCACGAGCGGCAGCTGGTTCCGTACGAGATCGAGTGCGACGGCCAGGATCGGGTCCAGGTCAAGATCCCGCATGGCGACAAGACGTTCACGCCCCCCGAGATCTCGGCCATGGTGCTGCAGAAGATGAAGCAGACGGCCGAGGACTACCTGGGCACGGATGTCGCCCAGGCAGTGATCACCGTCCCGGCCTATTTCAACGATGCCCAGCGGCAGGCTACCAAGGACGCAGGGAAGATCGCCGGGCTCGAAGTCCTGCGGATCATCAACGAGCCGACGGCGGCCGCACTCGCCTACGGCCTGGACAAGAAGAGCGACGAGAAGATCGCCGTTTTCGATCTCGGTGGTGGGACGTACGACATTTCCGTCCTAGAACTCGGAGACGGTGTGTTCGAGGTGAAAGCCACGAACGGAGATACGCACCTGGGCGGAGATGACTTCGACCAGCGCGTGATCGACTGGATGGTCGATGAGTTTCTGAAGGACCAGGGAATCGACCTCTCCAAGGATCCGATGGCCCTCCAGCGGCTCAAGGAAGCGGCGGAGAAGGCCAAGTGTGAGCTGTCTACGGTCACGCAGACCGATCTCAACCTGCCGTTCATTACGGCTGATCAGAGCGGTCCGAAGCACCTGCACATGACCCTGACCCGGTCGAAGTTCGAGCAGTTGGTCGACGATCTGGTCGTGCGTACCAAAGAGCCGATGCAGAAGGCGCTCGATGACGCGGGATTGAAGGCCTCGGAGATCGACGAGGTGAT
>JAENXO010000252.1 GCA_016649455.1 Gemmatimonadota bacterium
CCGCGTTGTAGTAGCGGCGGGAACTCTGAACCGCCTCCTCGACCTCCTTCAGCGATCCCTGGAGCTCCGTGAATCCCTCTACCGCTCGCAGCTGTGGATAGGACTCGGAGAGCGCGAACAGCTGGCGCAGGGCGCCTGTCAACTGATTCTCGGCGGCGGCCGTCTCGGCCGGACCGGAGGCGCCGATCGCCCGGTTTCGCGCCTGGATGACCGCCTCGAGAGTGTCCTGCTCATGCGATGCGTATCCCTTGACCGTCTCCACGAGATTTGGAATCAGGTCGTGTCGGCGCTTCAGCTGCACGTCGATGTCTGCCCAGGCGTTTCGCACCGTCTGGCGCAGCTTGACCAGGCGGTTGTAGTAGACCACGAACACTACGGCGATGATCGCGAGTACGATGAGCAGGTAGGTCATCCGGGTCTCCAGTTCTCACTTCGGATTCGTCATGGGTTGAACCAAATCAGAATAGACTGATCCGGCCGCCGCCGGAAAGCCTGCGTCCGAGCGCTCGCGCGACGAATCGCAGCCGGGCGGACCACGGGAGACGCCGGAAGTTCGTCTTCACCACCCCCCGCGTGAACCAGGTCTTCCGCGAATAGTCGATCGCCACGTCGAGCGCCACCGGCCTCGGTTCGGCGAGAATCGCGCATGCTGCGTCGAGGACTCCCGACAGCTCCTCGTCCGAGCGCAGTTCGAGGCACTCGATTCCAACCCCGGCACAGATGGCGGACAGGTCGTAGTCGGGCACCTGGCTGCCCGTTCGTCGGTTGAGAGCCGTGGCCTGGAACTGAGCGATCTGTGCCAGCTCGCGATCGCGCAGGACGACGAACAGGACCGGCATAGACCGGGTCGCCGCGGTGAGCATCTCGAGACCAGTCATCAGAAAGGCGCCGTCTCCCACCAGCGCGATCGACGGCTGCTCCGGTCGGCCGAATGCCGCTCCGATGGCCGCCGGTACCGAATACCCCATGCAGGAATAGTCGATCGGGGCCAGGAATCGACCCTGCTGATCCAGCCGCAATCCCTCGGCCGCCAGGAAGGTACCGTTCCCGGAATCGGTGGCGTACGAAGCTCCCGGCAACCGTTCCTGGAGGGCGGAAAGCAGAAGTCCGGGGCTCACACCGCCCTCGCCGGTTGCACTCGACATCTCCCGCACGGTCTGCTCGACGCCGGACCGCACGCTGGTTCGCAGCTCGGTGTCCGGTGACCGTTCCAGGCCCGCCGCATCGAGAGAATCGAGCAGCGCGCCGACGAACGCCGCCGCGTCGGATACGATCGGCAGCTCGACCTCGATGTTCCGGCCGGGAACCCGGGGATCGACGTCCACGTGAATCACCGGCGCCGGGGGATCGAAGCCGTAGCTTCCGGTCCCCACCTCCGCGAACCGGCAGCCGAGGGCCAGCGTCGCATCACACGATGCAGCGATCGCTCTCGCGAATGGGGGCGCCGCTTCCCCGCAGCCGGGCCAGACGGCCAGCGGGTGTGACTCCGGGAATACGCCCTTTCCTGAGAGCGTGGTGAACACGGGCGCCTCGAGCCGCTCGGCGAGGCGAATCAGATCCGTCGATGCCCCGGCCGCTCCCAGCCCGAGATACAGCAGCGGCCGTCGTGTCCCGGCCAGGATCTCAGCCGCCCGGCGCACGAGTTCGGGATCCGGAACCGGCAGGGCCGGCGGTGCATCCGGAACCGCCGGTGCAGGGAGGTGCGCGTCCACCTGCGGCGCTTCGTCACCGACCGTCGCCGCTTCGGCGTTGGGAAGCAGGTACAGATTCGCCGGGACCTCTACCATTACCGGGCCGGGAGGGGCAGCGAGGGCCAGCTCACAGGCGCCTCGCACGGCTTGATACAGCTGACTTCCGTGCAGCGGCCGGAACACTCCCTTCGTCACAGGCCGCGCGATCGCCAGCTGATCCACGTCGTGCAGCTGATAGGCGTGCCCCGTGTCCGTCCGGATTCCGCACCCGAGCACGAGCATCGGGACGCCGTCGAGGTACGCTTCGGCGATGCCGGACAGCGCGTGCGTGAGTCCCGCGCCGGGAACGATGTTCACGCACCCGAGCCTCCCCGACGCCCGCCAGAGCCCGTCCGCCATGAACGAGGCGCTCTGTTCGTCGGTGACCGGAACGGCCTGGACGAGCTCCGACTCCGCGAGCCGGTCCCAAAGCTCGATGTTGTGAGTCCCCGGGATTCCGAAGGCGAACGGCACTCCGACATCCTCGAGCGCCCTGACGACCGCGTCGGCCCCGCGAAGTCCGTTCACGAGTCGAACAGGGCCGCGGAATCGCCCATCAGGGCCTCGGCGGTACGATCGGCGAGCGCCATGATCGTGAGGTACGGATTGATCTCGAGGCTGTCCGGGAACAGGCTGCTGTCGCCGATCCGCAGCCACGGAACACCGTGTACCCGCCCCCAGGCATCCGTCACGGAGTCCTCGGGCGTCCGTCCCATCGCGCATCCCCCCATCAGGTGAGCCGCCGACACACTCGTCCTGCCGGGAAGAAACTCGTGGGCGCTGATCTTCTGATCGAGCTGATCCGCCTGGCCACGGGTGAGGAGCGGTGGGGAGGCCAGCGGTGCGTGTACCCGGACCGCTCCCGCGGCAAAGAAGATCCTGGCCGCCATGACCGTGGCCCGGGCCAGCGACGATCGGACCTCGGGAGTGAACTCGTAGTGGACCCGGGTGACACCCTTCCCGCTGACCGAGACGCGATTGCCTGGGACGGCCCGGTCACAGGCGAGAACCAGGATCATCTGCAGGCGGGGGAACGCCTTCATCAGGGCACTGTGGTCAGGGCCGAAACCCGTGAGGTTCTTCGCGGTGATGAACGGAAAATACATGCACGTTTCGAGTACGTAGCCCTCCTCCTGAGCACGGTCGAGGTAGAAACTCTTCGGGTGACCCACGTCGTTGGTGATCCGTTCCTCGTGCTCGCCGACGAGGATGAACGCCGGGTGACAGGTGAAGCCCTCTCCGAGCCGGGGAAGGAGCCTGCCGAAGCCCGATCGAAGCAGGAGTGCCGGGCTTCCCACGGCTCCTCCCGCCACGACGACGGCGCTCGCCTCGATCCGGTACTCGCCCGGTTCCCAGGCGCTCGGGAGTCCCTTCTCGCCGTCGAGCGGCCGGGAGACGCGAGCGATCACGGCCCGCTCCTCGATCCGGAGCGCCTCGGCGCGCGTCACGACTTCCACCCCGGCCGTCTCGGCGGCCGGAAGCTGCACCCTGTCGGTGCCCATCTTGGCCGCATTCGGGCATCCGAGGTTGCACAGGCTCGATCCGCGACAGCCGTTCACGTTCACCGGAAACTGCTCCGCCGCGAGCCCGATTCTCCGGCAGCCGAGCTCGAACAGCCGGTTGTTGTCGTTGATCTCGTCGTCGGGAAGCAGGTGGACGTGATTCTGTGCCGCGAAATTCCGGCAGCGCCGGGCGATATCGTCATGATCGAGGTCCGGGACGTCCCACGCCCGGATTACGCGCTCCGGGGCGATCAGCGACGTGCCCGTGTACACGGCCGTGGATCCGCCGTAGGTCCGGCCGAATGCCAGGGTCAACGTCCCCTGTTCCGTAAGGAAGCCGCCGGAATCCTCGTACAGGGCCCGAGCCATGTCCGATTCCACGCCCGTGTACTCGTCATCCCGCAGTCGGGCGCCCTGCTCCAGCACCAGAACTTTCTTTCCGTCCGCCGTCAGCGGGGCGAGTGCCTGCGCGATCGTCCCGCCTCCCGCGCCGGAGCCGATGATCACCACGTCGGCCTGGATCCGGTTCACCGGCGCGCCTCCCAGCCGCGGAGATCGGCGCGGTAGCCGATCGACGCAGCGGTGTCGGGCCGGGAGTAGTAGCCGAGGAATGCCAGCGTTCGAAGTCCCCACACCCCGCGCCGCAGCAAGAGCCAGCGGGAGTCCTGGAGCCGCGTGAGGAGCTCCCGCCGGGCGGCCGGTGTCAGGGCAGCCAGCGGGTTTCCGTGCCGCGCCCGGGCCAGCAGGTCCAGGATCCGAATCAGCAGCACCATCTGTTTCTGTATGGCAGTCGGCCGATCGGCGAGGGCCCGCTCGACCTCGGACTCGAGCTCACGCCAGCCGGGTTCATTGAGTTCCGCCGACTCGGGCACGAACGCGATGCACAGGGCCCGGAACGGGTCACGCACGACGCCAAGCGAAACGCTCACGGCGTCGCCGGCTGGAACCGGTACACCCCGGCGCGGCTCAGGACATAGAGTTCGCCGGCGCCGTCGCTGCCGAACGACACGACGCTGCCGATCGCGCCCACGTCCCACTCCCGGTGATCCACGGCCAGACCGCTCGCGAACCGGAAGCTCCGCAGCCACCCGTTACAGTAGTCCGAATAGAAGTAGAGTCCCTGGATTTCAGGAATGCGAGACCCACGATAGACCTCGCCGCCGGTCACCGAGCAGCCGGAGGAGTGATCGTATTCCACCGCCGGCAAAACCAGGCCGTCCTGAGAGCAGGTCGCTTCCTCGAAGCAGTCGGTGCCCTCCATCGTGTTCCAGCCGAAGTTGAGCCCGCCGGCGCTCGCCGCGACGACGTTTACTTCCTCCCGCCGGTTCTGCCCGACGTCCGCGACGTACAGCAGCTCCGCCGGTGCGTCGAAGGCGAGACGCCACGGATTCCGCAGTCCCCAGGCCCAGATCTCGGGCCTGAAGCTGGCGTGGTCCGCCCAGGGGTTGTCCGGCGGAATCGCGTACGGTTCCGTGCCGTCCACATCCAGCCTGAGAATCGTGCCCAG